>JAZOMI010000095.1:0-33888 GCA_045653825.1 Candidatus Aphodosoma sp.
AGCAAGAGCGTAAGAATTTTCGCCAATTATAGTTTACCTGCTATGATTAAAGTGCTTAACAGACAATGCACTGCATGCTTACATACCTCTTCTACCCGCCGTCAAAACCAAACAGCCCCAATATTAATGAGGAGTGAGGAATTAGGAGTAAGGAATGACCCATTCGGGATATAAATTCCTCATTCCTAATTTCTCATTCCTAATTTATTTAGCGTAGCTTACGGAACGAGTTTCGCGGATTACGGTAATCTTGACTTGACCAGGATATGTCATTTCGTCTTGGATGCGTTTTGCGATGTCGTAAGAGAGTGTTTCGACTGTTTTATCATCGACTTTGTCAGCACCTACGATTACGCGGAGTTCGCGACCAGCTTGAATAGCATATGTTTTAACAACACCTGGATAAGAGAGAGCGAGATTTTCAAGGTCATTAAGACGTTTGATATAAGCCTCTACGATTTCGCGACGAGCACCAGGACGAGCGCCAGAGATAGCATCGCAGACTTGCACGATTGGAGCAAGGAGAGAAGTCATTTCGACCTCATCGTGGTGAGCACCGATAGCGTTGCAAACGTCTGGTTTTTCTTTATATTTCTCAGCAAGATTCATACCGAGAATTGCGTGAGGAAGTTCTGGTTGGTCGTCAGGCACTTTACCGATGTCGTGAAGGAGACCAGCGCGTTTAGCTTTTTGAGGATTCAAGCCGAGCTCGGCAGCCATGATAGCACAAAGGTTGGCAGTTTCGCGAGCGTGTTGGAGAAGGTTTTGTCCGTAAGACGAACGATATTTCATTTTACCAACAAGGCGAATGAGTTCAGGATGAAGACCATGGATGCCGAGGTCGATTGTTGTGCGTTTACCGATTTCGACGATTTCTTCTTCAACTTGTTTGCGAGTTTTAGCCACAACTTCCTCGATGCGAGCAGGGTGGATACGGCCATCGACTACGAGTTGGTGAAGAGCGAGGCGAGCAATTTCGCGGCGCACAGGGTCAAAGCCAGAAAGTACGATAGCTTCGGGAGTGTCGTCGACAATAATTTCGACGCCAGTAGCGGCTTCGAGGGCGCGGATGTTGCGACCTTCGCGGCCGATGATACGACCTTTGACTTCGTCGCTTTCGATATTGAATACGGTAACAGAATTTTCGATAGCAGTTTCGGTAGCAACGCGTTGGATAGTCTGCACGATGATACGTTTAGCCTCTTTATTAGCTGTGAGCTTAGCATCTTCCATCATTTCATTGACGTAAGCCATAGCCTCTGTTTTAGCTTCGTCTTTAATAGATTCTATAAGCTGATTTTTAGCCTCATCGACCGAAAGCCCTGCAATAACTGAAAGCTTCTCAGTTGCCTCTACTTGAAGTTTATCAAGTTCGAGTTGTTTAGAGTCAACAAGCGTAAGTTGTTGTTCTAGGTTTTCACGAATAGCATCAACTTCGTTGTTTTTGCGGTCTAACTCCTTTTGTTTTTGATTTACTTGTTGTTCTTTTTGTTGAGCACGATTTTCGATTTGTTGAGCACGATTCTCAGATTGTTGTATTTTTGAGTTTCGTTCGGCAACTTCTTTTTCGAATTCGGCTTTCATGTTAAGGAATTTTTCTTTAGCCTCAAGGAGTTTGTTGCGTTTTATGGTTTCTCCTTGATCTTCAGCGTCTTTGAGTTTGCGAGCTACTTTGCCTTTCAAGGCTACATTAACGCCAAAATAACCAACTGCGCCACCCACAAAAAGACCTGCAACTGCAAGAATGATTGACATTGTCATAGTTATTAATGATTAGTTATTAATGATTAGTTATTAGTTATTAGTTATTAGTTATTAACGATTTACATAGTGATAAAAAAACGCACTTATTACATGCAATAAACGATGTAAAAAGTACGTGATATACAAAATAAGAAAATTCTTATACATTACTCGTCACCAAGCTCTTGACCTAACATTTCGGATAGTTTTGCCATTTCAGAGAGGGGTGTTGAATGATATTGCGATTCGAGGCTTATGGCTTCGACAGCCATTTCGTAAGCCACCATTGACAGAATATCTGGATAAGGCAGACTAAATTTTTGATTATAGACGGCAATACGTTCGTTCAATAGTTTTGCTGCTTTGCGATATACCTCTTCACGTTCTGCTGGGATGGACAATTTTGTTGTAAATCCGTTAATGCGTATAGTGATAATCCGCTCTTCTGCCATCGTTTTTAATCTATTTCGTTTAGTAGGCCTAAACATTTATCTATATCACGTACCAATTTTGTGATACGATTATTGGCTTCGCGCTTACTTTTCTCGTCCCATCCATAGGCTTTAGCCAATTTTAATCGTTCGTAATTGGACTTTAGATTGGTTATTTCGACCTTTGCTGCATCTAAATCTTCTGTTGTTTTTTTTAATTCTCGCTTTAACTCGGCATTTTCGTCCTTGAGTTTTTTGTAACGCTCAAGGAGTTGAACTACCTGAGATTCAACAATATTAACATCAACAGAATCTTTCTTGCTCATAGTATAACCAAAACTTTCACAAAGTTACGATTTTTTATTGAAACTACCAAATGTTTTTTATAAAAAAAGGTTCACATTTATATGTGAACCTCTTCTATACTGCATTAAATCAATAAACCCAACACACATTATCGATCCAAAACGCATTACCCGGACATCCATACCAAGCAGGATAGCAACCTGCTGTCAACATAAGTATCACATGCGTTGGTTCTTCCCCCTCATCAGCCCAACCAATCTCTTCTATTTGAACCATCTTTCCATTCGAATTTTCAGCTTTAAATGCTCCATAATTAGGATTTAAGTCCATATAGGGTTTGAACCATGATTCTTTAGTAATATCTCCATAATGAATTTCAAAACGAGCATTATTTTGCCATTTCTCTACAGTTTTAGGAAAACGATAACGCATCGTCCCCACTCGCTTAGCATAAATCTTCCCATCTTTCTCCCAACGTTTTTGAAGATAAACATACACCTCGGGTTCATCATGCCCCTCAATTTCTTTCACCGAAAATATCTTAGCCTTAATCAATTTATGTTCTGGATTAACACGAGTTTTATAATCAAGCATCAATGCTTTTGGTCTGCCCGTAAACGGAATACCCATTTCAATTGCTCCGTAGGGATCGCCTGCATCACGCACTGGCTCACGCACCTTGCCAAGAAACAACGTACCTGCAATTGCCACACGTATATCCACAATTCCTAATGCTCTAACTGTCTCAATACGAGTATCGCAACGCGCACACCATCCATCTCCACGCTTCTCTGGCTGAGTAGTACAAGCCCCCTTATCAATACCTGCAGGAGCAGCATACGCATTAGAAATACCCCAAAGTGTATTCTCAAATGTATACGCCTTATTACCACGAATAGTATCCGTCGGTGCCAACACATAAAGGGTTTTTGTCTTACCTCCAAGAAGTGCACTCTCTTTTATATAACGCACAGCCCACTGCTCCATATCTCCATATGGTATAGGCTCAATACGCTCTTGTGCTAATGCAATATGCAAAACACATAATACACTAAATAATAATAAAAATATCCTTTTCATTGTCATATCGAATTATCTTACTGTTTTTTGTTAAATACTAATCAATTATTTAGGTCTAGGTTTTAGGTAATAATCCGACGAACAACAATTATATTATTAATTCCTACTTCTTAATTCTCAACCCTTTACCGTCACCTTCCCATCCTTGAAGTCTCTCCTCTGGATAGTAATTTGGTTGAGGGTCATTCTTATGAAAAGGGTCCCACACTTGAGCAAAAAATGGGTTGCCTTTAGCAATTTCATCATAATTCCATGGTGCAGGCAAACACTCAGGACACCAATGCCCTCCTAACAACACAAGCGCAGGCGATGCTTTGAATCTGTGTCCAAACTGACACTCCCATTCAAGCGGTGTGCGCCAATCGCCTACCGTCATCGTCTCGCTAAGACACTTACCGCCACGATATTCCGCCGCCACACGCATATCTTCAATGGTCCATTCTTCGCGCGATTTCGATTCATCATAGCCATGATTAAGAATGATAGCCTCCTCACTCGGATGCGAGAGATCTTGCTCTGCCCATGGCTTAATAGCACGATACTTCTCAATTGAGCCATAATAAGCTGCTATGCGCTGAGTATCATTGTTTTTAATCCACCATTGAGTGCCCCATTTCTTTTTGTATGCCATTGGTCGCATTGCAAGTTTGATGATTGGTGCAGGCGCAAGACATGCAAGAGAGAAGAACCAAGGCAACTGCTTTTTCATTTGACTGAAATACTCATCAACTGGCGTATTCGCACGGAAATGGAGGTAATCTTCAAGCACTTGCGAATCGGCATACCATTGTCCGTGGAAGTTACGAGTAACAAACCACTCTGGGTTGAATATTTTTTCTGGCCGAGGACATGAAATTGCTTTCAACAACTTACACTCAAATTCGTAATTCGAAAGTCTATACTCTGGTCCTGAACCAATATTATAAAATCTATTCCAGAAATCTGGCGACACCCAATCTTCACACAAATTCGCCATCGCACGACCCGAATCCTCTACCGTTGCCCATTCAAGCACACCACGCAATGGGACGTGGAACATAATCGGGTCATAATTCTTCAATATATCTGCATACAAAATACCCGACTGACGCAATGAAACCCAATGCTTTATACCACTCTCTACAAATATACGTTCTGCTATTGTTTTCGAAATCGCATAATGATCATAAACCGAAATACAAATCGGATCTCCCGTCCTGCCCCAATGTATTGGCTCATTACGGTCTGATGTTTGCGCCACCGTACCCACATAACACACCTTTATATCATCGGCATTAGGTTGTGCCAATACTGCCTTTACAACATTTTGTGCCGCTCTGATATTGACATTGCGAGTTCGGTTTGGATAGTAATCGGTTTTAGGCGACACCAACCCTCCTATATGAAGCACATAATCTGCCCCCTCTGTCGCACGAAGCACATCGTCATATTTGGCAAGATTACCCCAAACTATACGAATTTTGTCTTGAATAGGAGCCAAAAGTTTACGATTTTTTTCACTATCACGAGCAAGCACCGTAACATCAAAACGGTCCAATCGAGACATAAACTCTTGAACAGTAGCCCATCCCATGTGGCCCGTAGCCCCAGTGATAAATACTCTTTTCTTCATCTTAAAATTTAATCATAAAAACGTGCAAATTTACAAAAAAATCACAAAACCAAAAAATCAAAAAATATAGATTATAATGTGTAGAGCCAACACGCAAGTACAAAAAATGAAGATTTTATCTTCCTCCCTATTCCCTAACTAAACCAACTCCAACCCTAATTCATCTTTCAATCGCTTTAAGTCATAATTTATCTCTTGCATACGTCTAAAGTTCTCATCTTTAGTCAAAAACATTGGCTGACTAGTTTGTTCCTCAACCACAAAATTTACCACCACTCCACTATTATTCAACTCTTTTGCTAAAAATTGTTCTAACGTACGCTTATGACGACCCAATGCTTCTAATTGCATTGTATTTATCAACTTCACAACAACTGTTGCCCCACTATCCTTCTCTGGTAAAAAATTTCGCATCGTATTCGAAGTGTGCAACTCCCCTTCTATCTTCTTGGCATACAATCTCCACACACGCACCAAATCATCATTCGTAAAATCACTTTGTTTTACCTCCTGAACAATAGGTTCATTAGAATCAATTTTTTCAACCGTCTCTTCCTTTTTAGGCAACTGACTTACCTCATTCATAGTAGTAGGCTTCAACGAAACTGTAACAACTTTCGGCATCTGCACCACTATTGGCGCACCAACCTCTTGTCTCGTGCCTCCTACTTCAGGTTTAACGTCTCGTGTCTTGTGTCTTGTGTCTTGTATCTCACCCAATTGTGCAGTAACAATCTGTTGACCATTAGTTGTGCATTGTGCATTGTGCATTGTGCATTGTGCATTATTTTGTCCTCCCGAAGCTGTCGCAACAGTCAATAACGGCAACTCCGGTTCAACTTTTTTTGATTGTACTGCCCCCGATACAAGTCCTGCAACACGAATCAACATCACTTCGACCAACAATCGCTTATTTCTACTTGCTCGATATGCCAAATCGCAATCGTTTGCATACTCCAATGCTTTATACAACCACCACAATTCACAACGTTTCGATTGTTCTTTATATCTCTCGGCTATCGACTCTCCTACTTCCAACAAAGGCAATGTCATTTCGTCACGACTAACCATCAAATCACGCAAATGCGACGACAATCCACCAACAAAATGTTGTCCTTCAAATCCTTTACTCAACACCTCATCGAATATCATCAATGCCTCTGGCACTCTGTTTTGCAACAACGCATCAACTAATCTGAAGTAATAGTCATAATCCAATACATTCAAATTAGAGATAACTCCCTGATACGTAATCTTATTACCACAAAAACTCACCACTTGGTCGAATATCGACAACGCATCACGCATCGCACCATCTGCCTTCTGCGCTATCACGTTCAACGCCATATCTTCAGCCTCAACGCCCTCATTTTTCGCTACATACTGCAAGTGCGCTACTGTGTCGTTTATCGTAATACGATTGAAATCATATATCTGACAACGCGACAATATGGTAGGTATAATCTTGTGTTTTTCGGTGGTTGCAAGCACAAAAATAGCATGTGCAGGAGGCTCTTCCAATGTCTTCAAAAAGGCATTAAACGCTGCTGCCGACAACATGTGAACCTCATCGACAATATAAACGCTATATTTACCAATTTGAGGCGGTATTCTCACTTGGTCAACCAAATTACGAATATCATCTACCGAATTATTCGATGCTGCATCCAACTCATGTATGTTAAACGAACGTTGCTCATTAAATGCCTTGCATGATTCACACTCGTTACACGCCTCGCCATTTGCTGTAGGATTCAAGCAATTGATTGTCTTTGCAAATATACGCGCACAAGTGGTTTTACCCACACCACGCGGACCGCAAAACAAATATGCATGCGCCAAATGCTTATTGGCGATTGCATTTTTCAATGTTGCAGTCAACGCAGCCTGCCCTACCACCGACATAAACGTCTGTGGACGATACTTCCGCGCCGATACAATATATTGTTCCATATAATTAGAATTGTGAATTATTCCCTTCGGTCATGATTTTTGCTTCGCTCGGCAATTCAAGCAAGCTTTATTGCTCTCACTTATCGCAAAAATTGAGAATTGAGAGTTGAGAATTAAAAAAAACACAATATGCTAACTTTCAAATTTCAACCTTCAAATTTCAACTTAAATGTAATCCATTTTACCTTGCAAAGTTACTAAAAATTTTTGGAACGAATATCTAAAATCAAAAAAATGTGCATTGTACATTGTACATTGTGCATTTTTTACTACCTTTGCATAATAAAAAACAATCTCAATTCTCTATTTATTTATGTTCGCCCTATTCCGTAGATTTCTCCCTCCATACAAATGGTACGTTATTGCTAATATTTTTCTAAATCTCATAACTGCCATATTCAACCTTTTCTCTTTCGCCTCTATCATACCGATTCTACAAATCCTTTTCGGTATGGACACCAACACGCATACTCATATCCCTTTTTCTCAAATTTCATCGTTCAATTCTCTCCTCGAAATTAGCAAAAACAACATATATGCCTACATCGAATCACTTATAAATCAACATGGTGCATCTACTACACTAATGCTCTTAGGCGTATATCTCATCGTAATGACTCTTCTAAAAACGCTCTCTGCTTTCCTCGCATCAGCATCGTTAGTTCCAATCCGCACTGGCATTCTCCGTGATATTCGCAACATGGTTTACAACAAAATCACCTCTCTCCATCTCGGCTATTTCTCTCACGAAAAGAAGGGTGATATCATCAGCCGAATGACTAACGATGTGGTTGAAATTGAGGCTTCTATAATCTCCTCACTCGAAACTATTTTCAAAAACCCTATAATGATTCTCCTCTATCTCATAGTTCTTTTCACTATGAGTTGGCGACTCACTATATTCGTACTTATTCTACTACCTATCAGCGGTTTACTCATCGGCCGTATAGGCAAATCCCTTAAACGCAAATCTCTGCTTGGACAACAACTCTCTGGCGAACTAATCGCTCAAATCGAAGAAACTCTCGGTGGTTTAAGAATAATCAAAGCCTTTAATGCCGAAGAAAAACTCAATCATCGTTTCCAATCTCTCAACGATACTATTCGCCACACTTTCAATCGCATACACACTCGCTATTTCCTTGCTCACCCCGTAAGCGAATTTCTTGGTACTGCTGTCATCGCCGTCCTGCTTTGGTATGGCGGATACCTCATCCTAAGTGGCAATGGTGGCATCACTGCTCCCGAATTTATCTACTATCTTGTTATATTCTACTCGATTATCAACCCTTTCAAAGAGCTCTCACGTGCTGGCTATAGCATCCAAAAGGGTCTTGCTTCGCTCCAACGCATCGATGCTATTCTCGATACTGAAAACAACATCAAAGAAATCTCTAATCCTCAAACTATCAATTCGTTCAACCACGAAATCTGTTTCAATAACGTATCTTTCAAATATCAAGACGAGTGGGTGTTACGCAATATAAATTTCACTATTCACAAAGGTCAAACCGTTGCTCTTGTCGGACAATCTGGTTCTGGCAAATCCACTCTTGTTGACCTCATTCCACGTTTCTACAACACTATCGAGGGTACGATAACTATCGATGGTATCGACATAAAAGACCTAAAAATCCAAAATCTCCGTCACCTTATGGGCAATGTAAACCAAGAGGCTATACTCTTCAACGACACCATATATAATAATATAACATTCGGAGTTGAATCTGCCACACAAGCCGAAGTCGAACAGGCAGCTCGCATTGCTAATGCCCACGATTTCATTATGGCTACGCCCGATGGCTATCAAACCAACATTGGCGACCGTGGCTCACGCCTCTCTGGCGGACAACGTCAACGCATCTCTATTGCACGTGCCATACTCAAAAATCCACCTATCCTAATTCTCGACGAGGCTACTTCGGCTCTCGACACTGAGTCTGAACGACTTGTACAAAACGCTATCGAAAATCTCATGAAAAATCGTACAGCCATCGTCATTGCCCATCGCCTCTCTACAATCAAATCTGCCGACCTAATATACGTTCTCCACGAAGGTCAAATCATCGAGCAAGGCACTCACCAACAACTAATTGCCCTCAACGGACAATACACCAAACTCTACAACATGCAAAAATAAAACTAAAAAAGACAGAATAACATAAGAACATAAAAATTTTGTCATTAGTATTTTCCCCAAAAAAACAAACGAAGCAAGTAAGTTTAATATCTCGCTACTAAATATCCATAATATTAATCTCGAATGGCAAGTCTCACTACTCGCTACTAACAATCTAAAAATCTAATAATATGCTAAACTTCGAATTCCAAAACCCAACCAAACTTATCTTCGGAAAAGGCTCTATCGCCAAAATCGAGCGTCAATTCTCTCGCCCTACCAAAATAATGCTCACTTTCGGTGGTGGTAGTGTCAAACGCAATGGTGTTTACGATCAAGTAATCAATGCCCTCAAAGGTCACGAAATCGTTGAATTCTGGGGCATCGAACCTAATCCAAAAGTAGAAACTCTTCGCAAAGCCGTCGAACTTGGTAAACAAGAAAATGTCGAATTCATCATCGCCGTAGGTGGTGGCTCTACTCTCGATGGCACTAAACTCATCGCATGCGCCATCTGTCACGACTGCGATGCTTGGGACCTCGTTCTCGACCCTACAAAAGTCCAACGCGCAATCCCTTTTGCATCTGTAATGACTATGCCAGCCACTGGTTCTGAGATGAATAACGGTGCGGTAATCTCTAATCTCGCTACTAAAGAAAAATACGGTTTCTACTCTTACTACCCTCAATGGTCAATCCTCGACCCTGAAGTAACCTACTCTATCCCACCTTACCAAGTGGCTTGTGGTATCGCCGACACTTTCGTGCACGTCATGGAACAATACCTCACTGCGCCAAACATCAATCCTCTCATGGACCGCTGGGCTGAAGGTATCCTTCTAAATCTCATCGAGATAGCACCTCAAATCCAAGAAAACCCACAAGACTACGACCTCATGTCGCAATACATGTTCTCTGCCACAATGGGTCTCAACCGCTTCATCTCTATGGGCGTACCTCAAGATTGGGCAACTCACAACATCGGACACGAACTCACTGCCCTACACGGAGTTACACATGGAGAATCCCTTGCAATCGTCCTTCCTGGTACCATGACTGTCCTCAGCGAACAAAAACACGACAAAATCCTACAATATGGCGAACGTGTTTGGGGTATCACAGAAGGCACTGACGGTATCCGTATCGCAGAAGCAATCGGCCGCACCGAACAATTCTTCTCTCAACTCGGACTCGCCACTCGCCTCTCTCAACTAAACATCGGTGAAGAAACCATTGCAGAAATCGAACGCCGTTTCAACGAACGCAAAGTCCAACTCGGCGAATGCAAAAATGTCAACGGAGCCGTTGCACGCACCATTCTCGAATGCCAACTATAAAAATCTTAACATCATAAAATAAAAGGAGTTAACTTACAAAAGTTAACTCCTTTTTTATAATTATACATTATAAATTACTCACGCACGCGTTCAACGTATGAACCATCACGAGTATCAATTTTGATTTTATCACCAGCATTGATGAACAAAGGCACGCGCACTTCAGCACCGTTTTCAACAGTTGCAGGTTTCAATGTGTTAGTTGCTGTATCGCCTTTCAAACCAGGCTCAGTATAAGTAATTTCCATAACAACATGAGTTGGCATATCAGCATAAAGAATAGTTTCGCTTTCTGCATGAACCACAACTTCAAGTTGGTCACCCTCTTTCATAAATTTAACACCATTGATAAGTTCTTCATTAACTGAAACTTGCTCAAATGTTTCGTTATTCATCAAGTTGCAACCCATATCATCGCGATACAAGAATTGGTAAGGACGACGTTCGATACGAACTTCTTGTACTTTCACACCTGAGTTCCAAGTTTTATCCAAAATACGACCTGTTGTAACGTTTTTCAATTTTGTACGTACGAAAGCAGGACCTTTACCTGGTTTAACGTGCAAGAATTCAACAATAAAATAATATTGGCCATCGATATCGAGGCACATTCCGTTTTTAAAATCAGCAGTAGTTGCCATAAATCTGTTTATATTTAATTAGGTTATAAAATTATCCTTTTTCAGCCCGCAAAATTACAAAAAAAAATTCACATACACAACACCCAAACTGAAAGTTGAAAGTTAACCGTTGAAAGTTAAAAAAAATCGTGCTTGTGCATTGTACATTGTGCATTTTTTACTACCTTTGCAAATCATTAACCTCATAAAATCCCATTACTAATTACTAATTACTCACTACTAATTACTAATTGCGTTGTCAATATTATTCGACATAAAAGTCCGCTTACAATACGTCCTTCGCGCCCACTACCGCAAAGGACATTGGGTACATTCACCATTCACATTCCGCACACTCAACAACGTAATCTTCGAGCGTACACCATATTACAGTTTCCTTCAAATCGAAAACCTACGCCAACAACTCCGCCAAAACAACACCCCTCTCACCCTACAAACACTCGGCACATCCAAAGCAAAGACCACAACAATCGCTAAAGAACTAAAAAACAGCACCAAAGCCCCACGCCTAGCACAACTACTCCAACGCCTCTGCGCATCCAATCAATCACATTATATAATAGAACTCGGCACAAACCTCGGACTATCCACTGCCTATTTGGCATCCAACAACACAAAGTCTCAAGTATACACCCTCGAAGGACAACCACAACTCTGCCAAATAGCACGTCAAAACTTCAAACAACTACAACTCAACAACATACAAATAATAGAAGGCAACATCAACGACACCTTTCCACATCTGATACAACAAATCCCACAAATCGACCTCCTATTCATTGACGCAAACCACCAATACCAAGCCACCCTCGACTACTACCACCTCGCAAAAACCAAAACACACAAAAATACAATAATCATATTCGACGACATACACTGGTCCGAAGGCATGCAACAAGCCTGGAACGAAATCCGCCAAGACCCCGACATCCATCTCTCAATCGACATCTTCCACATGGGCATCGTCTGGTTCAACACCAACATCCCAAAACAACACTACATCGTAGCATTCTAACCCACTAATAACTAGTAACTACTAACAAATATGAAAATCTATACAAAAACAGGCGACAAAGGCACAACATCCCTAATCGGAGGCAAACGTGTCCTCAAAAACTCCGACAAACTCAACGCCTACGGCACAATCGACGAACTAAACTCATTCCTCGGACTCCTCCGTGCCAAAACAACCGACGAAAACATAAAAACCGAAATCCTCGACATACAAAACACATTATTTAACGTAGGAGCACACCTCGCACTCGACGAAAATGTCGAAAAAATTCCCGAATTTGCGCAAATTAACGACGAAAAAATCAAAAAAATCGAAGATTTAATCGATTTTTTTCAAGAAAATTTGCCTAAAATTACAAATTTTATAATTTACGGAGAAAACGAGCTCTCTGCCATTTGTCACGTCTGCCGCGCCATTTGCCGTCGCGCAGAAAGAGAAATAATCACTGTAAATCAACAATATAACACCGACACAAACGTAATAACATACATCAACCGCTTATCCGATTTCCTATTCGTATTAGCACGCATTTACACAAAAAATGAAGAAAAATGTGATTTTTTGTGGAAAAAGTAAAATATTTGAAAAAAAAATACTATTTTTGCATCTTGAAAGTTATACTATACTCTCGGGTATAGTGTATCTACACACTAACACATAAAAAAACAAAAAAATATAAACATCGGAGTAAGTGTGGAAGATTTTAATATTCTCAACTCTCAACTCTCAACTCTCAACTCTCAACTGAAAAATGTATTGGACACTTGAATTAGCATCTAAACTCGAAGACGCTCCATGGCCAGCAACAAAAGATGAACTTATTGATTACGCAATGCGCTCAGGGGCTCCACTTGAAGTAATAGAAAACCTTCAAAGTATTGAAGATGAAGGTGAAATATATGAATGCATTGAAGATATTTGGCCTGATTATCCTAGCAAAGAAGACTTTTTCTTCAACGAAGAAGAATATTAATTTTCAAAAAACTTTCTATTACCACAATTTTTTACATCTACCCATCGTTAATAAAACAATAGAAAGTTAGAAATCACCCTAAAATGCAACTAAAAAAATTATTATTCATAACTATCTTCTCGCTATTTGCAATACAATACTCTGTAGCCCAATTTGATGGAATATACAGCCAATATATGCACATCAAACACTTCTACAATCCAGCTGCTATTGGCGAACAAGAGTTAATGAAAATGATGGTTGCTCAACGATTAGATTGGATTGGAATAAAAAATGCACCAAAAACCACTCTCTTTACCGTTAATACTCCATTCAAAATAGGTAAAACTCACCATGCTGCAGGTATCCAATTTGTCAACGATATGTTTGGCGTTTTTGCCAATCAACAAATAAATGCTCAATATGCCTATAAATTCAAATTCCAATACGGAACATTAAGCATCGGAGCAAACATAGGCGTTCTTAATTTAATATGTTATGGTGATAGTATAAAAATGGTCGAAAGCGACTATCACACGGAAAATGACCCTGCAATACCACAAGGTACTCAATCCGGAGTTGGATTCGACTTGAGTGCTGGTGTCTATTTTTCAAATACAACTTGGTTTGCTGGTATATCTATGTTGCACATACCTGGAGCAAATATAAAACTTGGAGAGATATGTGATTTCAAAATACATCAAACAATAACAACTGTTGGTGGATACAACATTAAGCTATCTAACAATAATTACCAACTAAAACCATCAGTATTATTCTACACCGATTTCGTATCTTGGCAGGCTCAAATAAGCCTACTGCTTGATTACAAAAACAAATATTGGGGAGGTCTTGCTTATAGCATCCAAGATGCTGTATCTTTCTTGTTTGGAGCAGAAATTATTGATGGATTACAAATAGGATATTGCTACGATATACCTGCTTCTTCAATGATACAAGCAACCCATGGTTCTCATGAATTATATTTATCATACGACTTCAATATATTTAAACCTAAATACAATCAAAAACACAAAAGTATTAGACTCCTATAAGATATGAGAAAGTCAATTTTATTTACATTAACAGCTGTGGTAATAATATTATCTAGCTGCAACACTAAACCCAAAGGTCAACTAGTGGGAATTTATGAAAAAGTAGCACCAGAAGCCACCCCTTATGGTATGGTTCACATACCTCGTGGGTCTTTTGTCATGGGACCTAACGATCAATCTGCTCTTTGGGCAATTCAACCATCTCAACGCGATGTAACTGTTGAGTCTTTTTGGATGGATATCACAGAAATAACAAATGGAGAATACAAACAATTCGTACAATGGGTGCGCGATTCAATTGTTCGTACTCAATTAGCACGTATGGAAGTTGATGTGTTAGGTATTGAAGCCGAGGACGCTAAATATTTCTCTGTTAAATACGATCCATTCAACGAAGCAGCAGATCCTGACACGATTCTAAATTGGAAAGTAAAGATTCCATGGAATGCTAAATGGACTTATGAAGGCGATGAAGAAGAAAACGCTAGTTACATAGCAGTAAATAGTATATTTTATCAATCTGGCGACAAAACAGAAGAGCGTCAGCTCAATGCTCATAAGATGAACTATAGTTATCAATGGCTAGCTCGCGACCAAGCTAAACTCCCAGGCAACTCTTTCAATCCTAAGACTGGCAAATACCACGATTGGGCAGAAGTTCGCATTGACACAGCTTACATTGACGAAACAGGTAAAATTATCAATAAAGTTATAACTAAAAAACTCCGTCAACGTGGAGACCTCATTTCACGCCGTATCATTAATATCTATCCTGATACTATGTGTTGGATGACTGAGTTTACTTATAGTTACAATGAACCAGCAATGCTTAATTACTTCTCTCACCCAAGTTATGGCATGTTCCCTGTAGTTGGTATAACTTGGGAACAAGCACAAGCTTTCTGTAATTGGCGTAATAAAATATACCAAAGCATAAGCAAATTACCTCGAGCACAAGAATATCGTCTTCCTACAGAAGCAGAATGGGAATATGCTGCACGCGGAGGTCGTCACAATTCAGCTTACCCATGGGGAGGACCTTACGTTCGCGACAATAAAGGTTGCTTTATGGCAAACTTTAAACCAATGCGAGGTAATTATACCGAAGATGGTTACTTGATTCCTTCTTCAGTAGGAACATACGATCCTAACGATTACGGTCTCTACGATATGGCAGGAAACGTGTCAGAGTGGACAGACGATACATACGACGAATCAACTGGAGTCTTTGCTCTTGACATGAATCCAAGTTACAAATATGAAGCTCGCGAAGGCGACACTAAAATTATGCGTCGTAAAGTTGTAAAAGGTGGTTCTTGGAAAGATGTAGGAGCTTACCTCCAATGTGGCATGCGCGATTTCGAGTATCAAGACGTATGTCGTCCTTCTATCGGTTTCCGTTGCGTTCGTACTCATATTGGTGATTAATAACAAACTTAAATCTAATAAAACCTTTAAAATTTCAATTCAAAAATTATGGCAACAAAAAAAGAACAAGGTCAAGAGAAAAAAGGCCTTTGGGGAAAAATTCAAGATTGGTATGCACTTCCAACTGTACAAGCTACTGTAGCTATGGTCTATTCTTTAGGTGCGGCTGTCGTTATCGTTGGTGCGCTCTTTAAAATCCAACACTGGCCAGGTGCAGGTGTGATGCTTACAGCAGGTATGCTTACTGAGGTTCTTTTGTTCGCAATCGGTATTTTCGAAAAACCACATCCTACATATCATTGGGATCACGTTTTCCCTCAACTCGTTGAAGAAGAAGCTAAACCTATCGAAGTAAATGGTGCTATCGGTGGTGGAATGGCTGGTGGTGTTGCTGGTGCTCCTGTTGCTATGCCTGGCATGGAAAAACTTTCAGACGAAGACGCTAAAAAACTCACTGAAAGCATCAAAAATATGAGCGAAACAGCTGCTCAACTTGCTAATATCAGTCGCGTTGCTGGTCTTACTGATTCTTATGCCAACAACCTTCAAAAAGCATCTGAAGCTGCTGCTCAATTCGCAACAAAACAACAAAACCTTGATGAAGCAACTAACACTCTACTCTCTTCTTACAAAGGTATTGCTGACAATATGATAGCTGCTGAAGACAAAACTAAATCATTCGCAGAAAAAGCAAGTGAACTTAGCAAAAATCTTGGTTCTATCAACACTTCATTCGAACTCCAACTTAAAGGTATTCAAGCTCAGGCTGCTGCTCTTGATGCTCAAACAGGCAAAATCAATGCTGTTACTGTTGAATTCGAAAAATTGCACTCTGCAGTTAGCGCATCTTCAGCAAACATGGATACTTACAAACAAATGACAGATCAACTTGCTAAAAATGTTTCTGAACTTAACAACGTTTATGGCAATATGTTGAATGCAATTAAAGCATAAAACTCATTTTATATAATAAATTAAATCCTAACATCTAAAAGAATAAAAAAATGGGTGGAGCTAAGAACTGTCCGGAAACCCCGAGACAAAAAATGATTGGTATGATGTATTTGGTGCTCACTGCTATGTTGGCACTGAATGTATCCGCAGATATCCTTAATGGTTTCGACATGGTTAACAATAGCCTTAGCAATGCTATTAGTAATGCCGAAGTTCGTAATCGTGATTTATATGGCGACATGCAAGCTTTGTATGACCTTAACCCTACTAAAGTTGGAGAATGGTTAGAAAAAGCAAATAAAGTAAAAGAAGAATCTGACAGAGCATTCAATTACATTCAAGATTTCAAAAAAGGTATCATTCAACTTGCCGATGGCAAAAAAGCCGATCCTAAAGGTAATGTAATCCAAACAAGAGACAATACTCACGTGGCTGGTGTTTATGCTGAAGTTGGTACTACCAAACAAAGAGGTAATGAATTGAAAGCCACAATAGACAATTATCGTATTTTCGTAGAAGATATGTTCGGTAACGACACTCTTCACAATAAAATCTACGATAAAATGTTCTATACAGGGGAATATCCTCCTAAAAAACCAGGTGAACCTGCACTTTCTTGGCTTGATAACACATTCCACAATATGCCTGCAGTAGCAGTTATCACTATGCTTTCTAAATACCAAAGTGATATCCGTGAAACAGAAGCTCAATTGATTCAATACTTCATTCAACAACAAGATGCAGGTGACTTCCGTGTTAACAAAATTCAAGCACGACTTATTCCTGATTCAAAAAATGTTATGCAAGGTGGTAAATATCATGCTGAAATTGCATTGATGGCTGTCGATACAACAAAAGTACCTACATACTATCTCGGCGATCGTCAACTTGAATCCGAAATGATAGATATACCTTGTAATCAAATAGGGACTTTCCCCATTAAAGGTCGTCTTGAAATGATTGATCAATATGGCGCAACACAAACATATACTTTTGAAGACGAATACATGGTTTCGACACCAGCAGCTACAGTTGCAAATATTGACATGAACGTCGTTTACAAAGGATATGACAACAAGATGGAAATATCTGTTCCTGGTATTGCTGAAAATCAACTCCGAGTAACTGCAAATGGAGCTACCATGACTAAAAAAGGAAATCAATACATTTGTAAACCTTCTGCAAACAACAAAATAACAATCAATGTTGCAGCCGAAATCGATGGTAAAGTACAAACAATTGGCTCAAAAGAATTCCGCGTACGCCCAGTACCTTCTCCAACAGCATTCCTTCGTTTAACAAATAACGAATTATACAACCCTGATGTCGAAGGAGTAAAACTCAGACGTCGTGACCTATATTCAGCTACGGTTGTTGCAGAATATGCTGATGGTATGTTAAATGCAAACTTCACAGTCAAGGAGTTTACATTGTATATACAACAAGGTGCAGGTTGGGACAACTTAAATGTCAAAGGCAACAAACTTACAGATAAAGAAATTGATCGTCTCAAGAAATTGAAAGCAGGACAAAAATTCTATTTTGGCGACATACAATATACTGGACCTAAGAATGGTAAACTTTCAATGGGTATGATTGATATGCCTTAATACGAAATATATTTATACTTTAAGATATGAAACGCAACAGATTATTTTTGGTTTTACTTGTATCTTCTTTTTGCCTTTTGGTCAATGCCCAAAAAGAAATACCAGATAGTACTGAAGTTTTATTCGATGACAATGGTAGTTTTACTCGTGTTATAAATACACCTGAAGAAGTAGAAGCTAAGTTGATTCGAATCAATCCTCTAATAGATGAGGTTGTTTGGCGCAAAGTTGTTACTCGCGTAATTGATCTTCGCGAGCAAATCAATCGTCCGCTCTACTACCCTAAAACAGACATGGATGATGTTTCTCAAAAAAATCTTTTTGCCATAATGATGTATCACTTCTATAAAGGAGATTTGATCGGGTATGACGATGGTGTCGGAGGTCCTAATGTCCCAAAATTCATTGAAGAAAACAAGAAAAAATTTGAAGACATTGACTTCCTCAATGGATATGACAATTATGAAGATTACCCTACTATCTACGAAAAAATCAATTATTTATCTGAAGGTGTAATAAAATACTATGTACAAGAAGTATGGTATTTCAACAAAACAACCTCTACTTTCCATAACAAAATTATTGCTATTGCACCATTCTTCGATGATAGATATCATGTCCACAATGGGGGTGATGGTGCGCCAAAAACAAAGGATGGTATCGTATGGTTCCCTTATGACAAACTTCGTCCTTTCCTTCAAGAAGAATTTGTTAAAATGACAGGTCGCAATATCACTCCTCTTGTAAACTTTGATGATTTCTTCACTTCTCGCCAATTCTATGGTTATATAGTAAAAGACCATGATTTGCAAAATCGAGAACTAAAAGACGTATCTGACAATCCTATATACCTTAAACAAGAACAGGATCGTATCGAGGCTGAGATATTGAACTTCGAACAAGACTTGTGGAGTTACTAAAACTTAACTATCATTAGCAAAATATACTATCTTACCATAGTATATTTTGCTATGTACAATAAGATATATTTATGAAAAAATATTTACTCGCTATTGTTTTTCTTACTTCCCTATTCGCTATACAACCAGCTTTTGCTCAAAATATAAAAAAAGTAGCTTCTGCAGAAAAACAACAAACTATTAAACCTAAATTCCAACATTGGTCTATCGCATGGAATGGTGGTGTTTGTTTATTGGACGGAGATTTTAACAGTTCAACAAACCAACAAATAGTGCCAACAAGTTTTGCTAATTTTGCTTTTAATGCTCAAGCAGAATATATGATTACACCTGTTTGGGGCTTGTTTGTTCAGTATAATTATCTACCTTGGAGTGGAAGTCTTAGAACTAATATCAATGCTAAAGGTCTTGTTCAAGACGTAACTCTCAACGGAACATTCAATGTCATAAATTTGTTCCGCTCTGATAGATCTAAAACATTCAAATGGGGAGTAAACGTTAATGTTGGTGCGGGTGTTTCTTTTTTCAAAGCCTCTTCTTACGAATACAATGCAAATAGAGTTTTCGAGAATATGATTAACCAAAAATATGTTCCTCTAAAAAGAACATTTGTCATTCCTGTTGGTCTTTCTGTTGAATACTCTCCTATCGAATGGTTAGGTATTTTCCTACAGGCAGAATACCGCATGTATCAATCTGATGCAATGGAAGGTATAACAGCTGGAAATAGTAAAGATTTTATTCCATACGCAGGTCTCGGTCTTCGCTACAAAATTGCCGCAAGCAAAAAACGCGGTCATATAAAGACAACTGCTATTATGGATCACCGTCCTGACCGTACTGACGTTGCCGTTGTTGCTCAGACTGAAAAAATGAATGATTTAGTTGCTAAAGTGGATAACATGACTGATATGTTAAATAGCACTATCATACCAAAAATAGAAGAATTGGAGAAGAATCAAGAAGATAATACTGATTCAGATGGTGATGGTGTGCCAGATTATCGCGATCGCCATGCTAATACACCTATCGGTTCATTCGTTAATTACTATGGTGAACCTTTGACCGCAGAAGAAATCAACAAAATTATGGGCGCACAAAAACTTCAACGCCCAGATGCTACAATATATTACGAAAAGAATTTAGCTATAGTATCGCCTGATAGCGAAATTGCAATTGCTGAAATTGCCAGTCAATTATACAATAATCCTGAATACAAATTGGAAATTATAGGTTATTGCGACAATAGCGGTAATGCAGAATATAACCAAAAATTAAGTCTCAGTAGAGCTGAAGCAATTAAACGAATTTTGGTTAAACAATACAATATTGAAGAAAATCGCATCACTACAAGCGGAAAAGGAAAAACAAAAGGTCCAAAAGACAATTTTATAGTTAATCGCCGTGCAGATATATTTATTATAAAATAAAAAAGAAACAGAGTCAAACAAAATTGACTCTGTTTTTTTTAGTAACTAGATATAGTGTAATATTTGTCATCTTAACTAAGTTTAATTATTCTATATTCTTCTTCTAAATTCATTACACACTATTGCTGTAGCCACAGCGACATTCAACGATTCGCTTGTTATTTCATCAGTAGGATAACTTGGTATAAGCAATTTATCAGAAACTAATTTTGCAATTTCTTCTGATATTCCATTCCCTTCATTACCCATTACTATAACACCACAATTGGTTAATTCTGCATTATATATTGAATTACCATCTAAAAATGTTCCATAAATAGGGAAATGATTCTGGCTGCAGATATCTAAAAAAGCCTTCAAATCTACGTAATGAACTTTAACACGAGCCAATGCACCCATGGTAGATTGTATGGTTTTTGTATTATAAACATCAACAGTTCCTTGTGAGCATATAATATTACGTATTCCAAACCAGTCTGCAATACGAATTATCGTACCTAAATTACCTGGATCTTGAACCGTATCCAATGCAAGTATTAATTCTCTATCTTGCAACAAGCTATTCAAATCAAAATCATACTTCGGACGATAAAATACAACAAACACTGGGGATGGGGTTGATAACTGCGTTATTTTTTTCATCTCATCTATATCTTCAATCTCAATAATCTCATCTGCTGCTACTCTACTACTACTCAACCAATCAGCTGTAGCAACTATATATTTTGCCCTAAAATATGGCAATAAATCGCCAACTAATTTAACACCTTCGGCTAGAAATATTTGTTCATTATCTCTATTTTTCTTCAAATTAAGAGAATTAAAATACTTAATTTTGTTTTTTGATAAAGCCATATAAATATAAAATAAAAACGATATGCAAAGATAGTGATTTTTTCGATATTTTTTTGTATATTTGCACCAAATTGTGTATTGTGGTGAACAATATTTTTTCATGAGTCAAAAAAGATTTTTTTACTATATATTCTTGTTTATTATATTGCCTATCTTAAGTAGTTGCAGTATGACTAAGTATGTGCCAGAAAATCAATATTTACTAACAAATATAAAAATAAAAGCCACTATACCAGATGTTAATAATGATGAATTAAAATCTTATTTACGTCAAACTCCAAACAATACAATATTAGGTTTTTGGAGATTGAAACTTGATTTTTACAATGCCTCAAACGAAGATTCTACCAAGTGGCGCAATCGTTGGCTACGCAGAATTGGAGAACCTCCTGTGATTTATGATTCCTTAAAAACCTCATATAGTTGCAATGAATTACAAAAAGTAATGATCAATAAGGGATATCTTAATGCAGAAGTTACATCCGAAACCACAAAAAACGAAGATAAACGTCATGCTAAAGTTACATATACCATAAAAGAAGGAACTCCTTATAGACTACGCAATTATTTCATTACAATTCCCGATTCGGCAGCTTTAAAAGCCATCACTCGTCGAGAAAATCCACTTATCAAAACAGGTGATTTATTCAATACGGACCAATTAAATGAAGAAAGAGAACAAATAGCGCATATGCTACGAAATCAAGGTTTTTTTAATTTCCGTAAAGAATTACTGTTTTTTTATGTTGATAGTGCACTAAATACCAATGAAATTGATGCCGAATTATCAATACAACCTCAATATCTCGACAACGACTCTGCCCTAAAAATTATTTTTACAAAAAAAGAGATTGAAAGTATCACTATTATTACGTTAAAAGACAATAAATTATCACAAAATGCTTTACAATTAGATACTTTCTATCAAGATAATATCAAAGTAGTTTATAACAAAACAAATAAAGCTTTCCGTCCAAAAGCATTAATAAACAAAATATTAATTCAGCCAGGACGCTACTATTCTGATTTTACAGTTGATCGCACATATTCGAGACTAAATTCACTTAGTGCTGCAAAATATGTAAACATAACATTCAACGAAAATAATAAAGGCAAATTAGATGCTCAAATCGTAATAACACAGAATAAGCCTCACACTATTTCGGCTGAAATTGAAGGTACATATTCAGGAGGTGACTTGGGTGTTGGAGCTGCTATTGGCTATAAAAACAATAATATTTTCAGAGGTTCTGAAATTTTGAATGTCAATATAAATGGGGGTTATGAAGCTATTGGTTCTTTGTCTGAATACCAGTCGGCATGGGATATAGGGGGAGAAGTTTCTTTAACATTTCCGACTTTGCTAATGCCAATGACCAATGATTTCAAGCGACGTGCGACAGGTAGCACGGAAATTGCTACTTCAATAAATTTTCAACAACGTCCAGAATATCAACGTAATATTGCAGGTGCGGGAATAAAATACAATTGGCGTTGGCGTAGAGTGAATTTCTCATTTAATTTACTTGATATCAGTTATATATACTTACCTTATATGACAGACGCCTTCAAAGATAAGTATATGAAGCCTACATCAAGTATTCGTTTCAGTTACGAAGATCATTTTATTATGCGTTGGGGGTTGGGCATCAATATGTCGAATCGTAGTAATATGACTTTTAATACGAGTAGTTTCTATACTTTCCGGGCTAATGTTCGTACTGCAGGTAACTTACTCTATGGTATAAGTAATCTCGTAAATCAACAAAAGAACGAAGATGGTGTTTATAAGATATTCAACATTCAATACTCGCAATTTGCTAAAGCTGACGTGGATTTTGCCTACAATTGGTACTTAACTGATAAATCGAGATTGGTTTTACACTCTGGTCTTGGTGTCGGAATACCATATGGTAATGCTTCTATTCTTCCGTTTGAAGAACGTTATTATAGCGGTGGAGCTAATAGTATGCGTGGATGGTCTGCTCGCCGATTGGGACCTGGTAACTTTTATAATAGTTCGGGAAGTATTGACTTTATAAAACAGTCGGGTGATATTAAATTAGACTTGAACCTTGAAGCTCGTTTTCGACTTATATGGAAATTGGAGGCAGCAGTTTTTATGGATGCTGGTAATATTTGGACTATCCGCGACTATGCAGAACAACCTACGGGTGTTTTCCGCTGGAATGAGTTTTACAAGCAAATTGCTTGTAACTATGGTGCAGGACTTCGATTGGACTTTGATTTTTTTGTGATACGTGTGGATTTGGGTATCAAATTATATGACCCTGGTTATCCTATCAAGAGCGAACGATGGAGAACTGAACTGACTTGGAAAAATGATTTTGCGTTGCATTTTGCTGTGGGATACCCATTTTAGAATTGAGAGTTGAAAGTTGAAAGTTGAAAATTGCGGTTTTCTTGCTTGATGGTTGCTTGAAAGTTGCTGTTGGGTATGGTTAAGGTTTTTGCATAATGAAGTTATTATCCATATAAATTTTGGTGCAATTGACATCTAAATTAATCTCATTTACAAAATAAAGAAAATAACTAATAACTATTAACTAAATATCAAACTATGAAAAAAAGAATCACATTAGCGGTAGCCTTGATTTTGGCTACATTTGGTAACACTAATGCGTGTACTAACTTTATCGTTGCCAAGGGTGCATCGGTTGATGGCTCGACTATGGTAACATACGCAGCCGACTCTTATTGGTTGTATGGTTCATTGTATCACTACCCTGCTGCTACTTACCCTGATAGTGCGATGTTGGACATCTACGAATGGGACTCAGGCAATTACCGTGGCAAAATCAAACAAGTTAGCCAAACTTACAACGTGGTAGGTAACATGAACGAACATCAACTTACTATTGGTGAAACTACTTGGACAGGTCTCACAGAACTCCAAGATACTACTGGTATTATGGACTATGGTAGCCTTATTTATGTTACGCTTCAACGTGCAAAGACTGCTCGTGAAGCTATTGTTACTATCGTAAATCTTGTTAATGAATATGGCTATTACTCAACTGGTGAATCATTCTCTATCGTTGACCCTAACGAAGCATGGATTATGGAACTTATCGGTAAAGGTCCTGGTTCAAAAGGTTTTGTGTGGGTAGCTCGTCGTATTCCAGATGATTGCATCTCTGGACATGCTAACCAAGCTCGTATAACAACTTTCCCTCTTGAAAATCGCAAAGATAAAACTACTATTTCAAGCAAAAATCTCAAAAAAATCTATAACCCAGAAGTTACAACTGTATATGCTCACGATGTAATCAAATTTGCTCGTGAAAAAGGTTACTTCAATGGCAAAGATGCAGAATTTAGTTTCTCTGATATTTATAATCCACTTGATTTTAGTGGTGTTCTCGCTTGTGAAGCACGTGTATGATGTTTCTTCCGCCGCCACGACCGCTCTATGGACAAATATTTGTCATATATCATGTGCGAAACAAAAGAACGTATGCCTCTTTGGATTCAACCAGAACGTAAACTCTCGGTAAAAGACCTCCAAGATGCTATGCGTGACCACTATGAAGGTACTCCTCTTGATATGTCGGTAGGTGCTGGTGCAGGTAATTTCAATTCTGTTTATCGCATGACTCCACTTATCTACAAACACAATGGTAAAGAGTATTTCCACGAACGTCCAGTAGCAACACAACAAACAGGTTTCTCATTCATTGCACAAATGAATGAAAATCGTCCTGCTGAAGCTGGTGGTATTCTTTGGTTTGGTCTTGACGATGCAACTTGCAATGTTTATGTACCTATCTACTCTTGCATAACAGAAATTCCTGAGTCTATGCGTGAAAGTAATGGTTCTATTTTAGATTTCAGTTGGACATCTGCATTTTGGGTAAACAACTGGGTGGCAAGTATGGTATATCCTCGTTATTCAATGCTTTATCCTGAAGTACAAAAACGTCAAGGCAAACTCGAACATGAATTCTTTAACGATGTAACAGAAGCTGATAAACACATTGATCAACTCGTTAAAAATGGTAAAGGTCAAGAAGTTCGCACATTCCTTAACCAATTCTGCCAAATCGAAGCAGAAAAAGCTATCAATACATGGAAAAAATTAGGAGAATATCTCATGGTTAAATATCTCGATGATGCCATCAAAGGCGAAAAAGATGGTCAATTCGATGGTAACCACAAACGTATTCCTAACAAAGTAACTCGTCCTGGATACTCTCATGAATATATTGAAAAAGAATTTATTACTCCAAATCCTGAACGTTTCCGCGTAAAAACAGCAGAAGAGATGGAAAATCGCAAATAATATAATCAACTAATATTAAACAACTATGAAAAAAGTAAGTATTTTATTAACTTTAATTTTGACACTCACAATGTGTTGTAAAAAAGCTGAGCAAAATCCATTTTTCGTGGAATCAACTGCTCCTCACGGAACTTTCCGTTTCGACCAATTGAAAAATGAGCACTTCAAACCTGCATTTGACCGTGCTATGGCTGAACACAAAGCCGAAATCGAAGCTATCATCAACAACCCAGAAGCTCCTACATTCGAAAACACTATCGTTGCGCTCGACCGTTCAGGTGCTCTCTTCAATCACGTAGCTTCAGTATTCTTCGCTCTTGATGGTGCAGAATCAAATGATGAAATGGCACAAGTGATGTTGGAAGTTATGCCTCTTATCACTAATCACTCTAACGAAATCAACCTTAACGAACAACTTTTCGAACGCGTAAAAGCTGTTTATGAAACTCGTGAATCATTGAACCTCAACACAGAGGACGCAATGTTGCTCGAAAAAACATTCAAAGGTTTCGCTGATAATGGTGCTAATCTTTCGGCAGAAGACAAAGAAACTTACAAACAACTTTCTGAAAAACTTAGCCTTGCATCAATGCGTTTCAAACAAAACTCATTGAAAGAGACTAACGCATTCAGTCTCCTTGTAACAGACTCAACTGAACTTGCTGGTATGCCTGCTTATTTCATGGAAATGACAGCTGCTAACGCAAAAGCTGCAGGTAAAGAGGGTTGGTTGCTCGACCTTAAAGCTACTTGCTATTCTCCACTTTTGACATTTGCTGACAACCGCGCACTTCGTGAAGAAATTTGGCGTGCATTCAGCACACAATGTCTTGATGGTGAATTCTCTAACATCGAAAATATCAAAGAAATCATCAACACTCGCCTTGCTATTGCTAACCTCTTTGGTTGCAAAACATACGCAGAATATGCACTCAAAAACCGTATGGCTGAAAAAACAGAAAACGTTGAAAACCTTCTCAACGCTCTTATCGAAGCCTATACTCCTGTAACTCAAGCAGAAGTAAAAGAGTTGCAAGAATTTGCAAAAGCTAATGGTGCTGATTTCGAACTTATGCCATGGGACTGGAGCTACTATGCAGAAAAACTCCAAGCTGCTAAATTCGACCTCAACGAAGAGATGACTAAACCTTATTTCGAACTCGAAAGCGTTAAAAAAGGTGTATTTGGTTTGGCTACAAAACTTTATGGTTTGAACTTTACTAAAAACACAGATATTCCTGTATATCACCCAGAAGTTGATGCTTATGAAGTTACAGACGAAAATGGTAACTATGTAGCTGTGCTTTACACAGACTTCCACCCACGCGCAGGTAAACGTGCAGGTGCTTGGATGACAGAATACAAAGGTCAATGGCGCAATGCTGATGGTACAGACTCTCGTCCACATATCACTATCGTGATGAACTTCACTCGCGCTACAGAAAGCACTCCTGCTCTCTTGACATTCGATGAAGTAGAAACATTCCTTCACGAATTTGGTCACGCTATTCACGGTATGGTTACAGAATGTACTTACCCTTCACTTTCAGGTACTAACGTATATCGCGATTTCGTAGAACTTCCATCACAAATCATGGAAAACTGGGCAACAGAAAAAGAATTCCTTGATGGTTGGGCAAAACACTATCAAACAGGCGAACCTATCCCTGCTGAATTGATTCAAAAACTTGTTGATGCTTCTAACTTCAACTGCGGTTACCTCTGTCTCCGTCAAGTATCATTTGGCTTGCAAGATATGGCATTCCACACTATCACAGAACCATTTAACGGTGACCCATGCGAAATCGAACGCACATCAACAGCTCCAACTAACTTCTTGCCTACAGTGGAAGGTACAGGTCGTTGCACAACATTCAACCACATCTTCTCAGGCGGTTATGCAGCTGGTTACTACTCATATAAATGGGCTGAACAACTTGATGCAGACGCATTTGCATTGTTCAAACAAAATGGTATTTTCGACCGCGCTACTGCTGAGTCATTCCTCAACAACGTACTCAAACGTGGTGGTACAGAACACCCTATGACACTTTACAAACGTTTCCGTGGTCAAGAACCTACAATCGATGCTATGCTCGAACGTAACGGTATCAAACGTTAAAAAATAGTCGATAGTCTATTGTCGACAGTCAAAATAGAATAAATATAAAAAACCGGATATTCTGGATTTACCTGAATATCCGGTTTTTTGTTTTTTGATTCCATATTTACTTTTGCCCTTTCAGGGCGTTTATAATATGGTTGAATATTCTCATACCCAAGGCGTTGCCATTGGGCTATTCTCCTCAAGGCGTTGCCATTGGGCTATAAACTATAAGGCTTTCAGCCTATTCCTTATTACTTGTTCCCTATTCCTTATTACTTGCTCTTTGTTCCTTATTCCTTCCTCCCTGCTCCTTATTCCTTATTCCTTGTTCCCTGCATTGTAGCCTGCGCCAAAGAGGGCGAAGTCCATTATTGCGGGGTCGTAAGGATAGAGGGCTCGACAGTGGGCAGTAAGTTCTTCGACTGCACGCATATCGGCAGAGGTGCGAGTAAGTAATCCATGCTCACGAGCTACTCGATTGACGTGTACATCGAGGGGTATTAGCAAATCGGCTGGACTAAATTTGCGCCATACGCCTAAATCGACTATTCCATCACGCCGAATCATCCATCGCAAGAATAGGCATAGGCGTTTACAGGCTGATTTGGTGTTTTGAGGTATTCCGTTAGCATGTAAAAGAGAAATCAATGCGTTGAGGTATTCACTCCTAACTCCTAACTCCTCACTCCTCATTATTATAGCATCTTCGAGGGTATTGTGATGCTGATAGACATTATAGAGGCTCTGCATTAGGTCATGAAAGTCGCGATAGAAGAAAATGCGGTAGAAATTGATATTGGAGTCTTTGTACTGACGCCATTGCTCCGACATGACATAATCGTGTGGTTTACCGGACATTAGGTCATATGCCATACAACATTTTTTGAATATCTGATTGCGATTGCCAAGTGCAAGCCATGAACAAACGATACCCATTACTTCAATGTCGCACTGCTCGGTACATCGCTTAACAACAGCCACAGGGTCAGTAGCAAAATAGCGCATGTTGTTATATTCTTTGATAAGTTCTTCCCAATTAGTCATATTTAGATTGTTAAAAATTAGATGCAATAATTGAAACTATCAACTAAAAGATCTATTTATGCAAAATTACAAAAAAAATATAAATTCAAAATCGAAAATTTATAAAAAATTAAACTTCCTATTTCTGAAATATAGTTTTTTAATTCTTTTCTAATTTTGCACTTGCTTGTTGACTCTACATACACAATTTTTTAGTGTTTTTTCTTGCAAGAACGATTTTTTTATAGTAACTTTGCATAAATTTAGGCTATACTGATTTGTGATTATGAATTTAGGCAATAGAACACACCAACATTATCCTCTTGGCGCTGTGCAATTAGCAGTGCAAACTTCTGTTTTCTATTGTTTTATTGATATTAAGGAGTAACTATTTTTTAATAGATAGTTGCTCTTTTTTTTAATGCACAATGCACAATGCATAATGCACAATTAGCCATTCGGCATTGAATAATAATTAACTAAACTCTGATATATGAAAAAATTGTTGCTTAAAAATGCGCTTATCTTCCGCGATTGTGGATTTGAGAAGACTGACATCCTCATCGTAGATGGAAAAATTGCAGAGGTGCGCACTTCGCTCAAAGATGAAGAGGCGGAGGTGATAGACATGGCAGGTTTGTCGATTTTACCTGGATTGGTTGACCTTCACGTGCATTTGCGTGAGCCTGGCTTTGAACATAAGGAGACTATATTATCGGGTACTTCGGCTGCGGCTCGTGCTGGTTATACTGATGTGTTTACAATGCCTAATTTGCGTCCTGCGCCAGATACTACTGAGAATTTGAATGTGCAGTTGCGCGCTATACGTAGCGATGCGAAAGTTAATGTTCACCCTTACGGTTGTATTACTATGGGTGGTCGTGGCGAAGGTGAATTGGTTGATTTTGCGGCTCTTGCTCCATACGTATGGGGATTTTCGGATGATGGCCGTGGAGTGCAATCGGATGAGTTGATGCGCAAAGCAATGATTGAATGTAAGAAATTGGATAAAACGATTGTGGCTCACTGCGAGGTGAATGAGTTGTTGAAAGGAGGTTATATCCACGATGGTGAGTATGCTCGCAGGAATGGTCACCTTGGCATCTGCTCAGAGAGTGAATGGAAACAGGTGGAACGCGACTTGAATCTTGTGCGTGAAACAGGCTGTAAGTATCACGTTTGCCATATTTCGACTAAAGAGTCGGTTGAACTTATCCGTGATGCAAAACGAGAAGGTTTGCCTGTGACTTGCGAGACTGCACCTCACTATCTTATTTTGACTGATATGGATTTGAGAGAGGATGGTGCTTATAAGATGAATCCGCCACTACGCTCAGCTGAAGATAAAGCGGCATTGATTAAGGGTATTCAAGATGGTACTATCGACTGTATTGCTACCGACCACGCTCCACACGCTGCAAGCGAAAAGATTTGCGGCTTGAAAGATAGTGCGTTCGGCATCACAGGTCTCGAAGTGGCATTCCCATTGTTGTTCTCTTATTTAGTGAGAAAAAATATTATCACAATGGAGCGTCTTATTGAACTTATGTCAACTAATCCACGTAAGATTATGGGCTTGCACCCTGTGACAATTGGGGAATATGCCGACTTGGCTATTATGAACCTCGACTCTGACTACAAACTCAACACAAACCACTTTGTATCAAGCGGTAAATCTACTCCATTTGCAGGCTGGAAAGTGAATGCGGAATGTGTGATGACAATGATTAAGGGTGAGGTTGTTTACTCATTGTACGACAAAGACACAAGATATTAGACACGAGACACGAGAACCATCCGGCATTTATTTAATACATAATTATTGTTAACATAATTTATATACTTACTACTATAAAAAACAAAAACGAGCGAAGCGAGTAAAAGTCTAATATCTCGTGTCTCGCCTCTAAAAATCTAATATATGACTCCTTACAATAAAAAAATCGTTCTTGAAAACGGCTATGAGTTTTTTGGTTATGGCTTTGGCGCAGACCGCGAGGCTATAAACGAAATAGTTTTCAACACTTCGATGGTGGGCTATCAAGAGATTATCTCAGACCCATCATATACAGGACAAATGGTTGTGATGACTTATCCACTCATCGGCAACTATGGTATCACAGATGAGGACTACGAAACAAAATTTCCAACTTGTGGTGGTCTTATTGTGAGAGAATATAACGATGTGCCTTCTAACTTCCGTTATACTAAAACATTAAATGAAGTACTAGAAGAACATAATATTCCTGGTATTATGGGCATTGACACTCGTCGTCTTACTCGTATTATCCGCTCAGAAGGTTCGCAACGCGTAATTATCACAGACATAAATACTTCGAAAGAAGAGGCATTGAAACGCATTGCTGAAACTCCGATAATGCACGACCACGTAGCTCAAGTAAGTTGCAAAAAACGCTGGTTCTCTCGTACGCCTAATCACAAATACGATGTAGTGGCTATCGATTGCGGTATCAAATACAACATTATCCGTGCATTGAACGCTCGTGGATGTAACGTGACAGTTGTACCTTACGACACTACAGCAGAAGAAATTTTGGCATTCCAACCAGATGGTTTGTTCCTTTCAAATGGTCCTGGTAACCCAGAAGATGTTACTACGGTTATCGAACTTGTGCGCCAATTGCGTGGCAAATTGCCTATCTTCGGTATCTGTCTCGGTCACCAAATGATTTCACTTGCGTATGGTGCTCAAACATATAAACTCAAATTCGGACACCGCGGCGGTAACCACCCTGTGAAAAACTTGCTCACTGGTAAAGTGGAAATTACATCACAAAACCACTCGTATGCTGTTAACGAAAAAACACTTGAAGGTACAGGTCTTGAAGTGACGCACATCAATATATTAGACAACACAGTAGAAGGTGTTCGTTCGGAAAAAGATAAAGTATTCTCAGTGCAATATCACCCAGAAAGTGCTCCAGGTCCACAAGATAGCGCATACCTCTTTGACCAATTCATTAAGTTAATGCAAAATAAATAGACTCGAGATAATAGACACGAGACACAAGACATTAAAGTTTTGTGTTTCACATACAAATAAAACGAGCGAAGCGAGTAAGTCTCACATCTCGCTACTCGCTACTAAAAATCTATAAAGATGCCAAAAAGAACAGATATAAAAAAGGTAATGGTCATTGGTTCGGGTCCGATTGTGATTGGACAAGCAGCCGAATTTGACTACGCAGGTACTCAAGCATGTCTTGCTTTGCGTGAAGAAGGTTACGAAGTGATTCTCGTAAACTCAAACCCTGCAACTATTATGACTGACACCAACATCGCCGACAAGGTGTATATGGAACCTCTTACATTGGAGTATGTAGCAAAAATCATTCGCTACGAACGTCCTGATGCAATTGTTCCAAGTCTTGGTGGTCAAACTGGTCTTAACCTCGCAGTACAACTTGCAAAAAAAGGTGTACTCCAAGAGTGCGACGTAGAGATATTGGGTACTTCGTTTGAAAGTATCGAACGCGCTGAAGACCGCGAACTCTTCAAAGAACTCTGCGAGTCGTTAGGCGAACCAGTGTTGCCTTCTGTGATTGCCAACAACATGAAAGAGGGCCTCGAAGCTGCTGAGAAAATCGGTTACCCAGTAGTGCTTCGTCCTGCATTTACATTGGGTGGTACAGGTGGTGGTTTTGCCGACAACGAAGAAGAGTGCCGCGAAATTATGCGTAATGCACTCGCTCTTTCACCTGTGCATCAAGTGCTTGTAGAGAAAAGTATCAAAGGCTTCAAAGAGATTGAATATGAGGTAATGCGCGATGCCAACGATACTGCCATCACTATCTGTAACATGGAGAACATTGACCCTGTGGGTGTTCACACTGGCGACTCTATCGTAGTATGTCCTTCTCAAACTCTTACTAACAAAGAGTATCAATTGCTCCGCGACTCAGCATTGAAAATCATTCGCGAATTGAAGATTGAAGGTGGCTGTAACGTACAATTTGCTCTCGACCCTCACTCATTCAACTACTACCTCATCGAGGTTAACCCTCGCGTTAGCCGTTCGTCTGCTCTTGCATCTAAAGCCAGCGGTTACCCTATCGCTCGCGTAAGTGCAAAAATTGCTGTAGGTCTTCGCCTCGACGAAATCCAAATTGCTAACACTCCTGCATCGTTCGAGCCTGCTCTCGACTATGTAGTTACTAAAATAGCACGCTTCCCATTCGACAAATTTGCTACTGCTCAAAACACTCTCGGCACTCAAATGAAAGCCACAGGTGAGGTGATGAGCGTAGGTCGTACTCTCGAAGAATCATTGTTAAAAGCAGTGCGCTCACTCGAAACTGGCGTATGCCACATCTATCACAAAAAATTCGACGATTGGGATACTGCACGTCTTCTCGAATATATCCGTACTGCTACTGACGACCGCCTCTATGCCATAGCTCAACTCATCCGTCTCGGTGTTGACCTCGGTATGGTCTATAATGCAACTAAAATAGATATGTTCTTCCTCGAAAAATTCAAACATATCGTTGAATTCGAAGAGGTTATCCGCAACAATAAAAACGACATACAAACTATTCGCGATGCTAAATTGCTCGGCATCAGCGACAAATATATTGCTCAAGTATGGGGATGCACCGAACACGACATCTATCGCATGCGTGCCGAAAACGACATATTCCCTATATATAAGATGATTGACACTTGCGCAAGCGAGTTCAGTTCGTATGTACCTTATTTCTACTCTACTTACGAAGCTGAAAACGAAAGCATCGTGTCTGACCGCAAGAAAATCGTAGTGCTCGGTTCTGGTCCTATCCGTATCGGTCAAGGTGTAGAATTCGACTACTCTACTGTTCACGCTATCTGGTCAATCCGTCGCGCAGGCTACGAAGCTATCATCATCAACAACAACCCTGAAACTGTTTCTACCGACTATACTACTTCTGACAAACTCTATTTCGAGCCTCTCACAGTGGAAGATGTGATGAACGTAATCCACCTCGAAAAACCTGCTGGTATCGTAGTATCACTT
>JAZOMI010000096.1:0-1894 GCA_045653825.1 Candidatus Aphodosoma sp.
CAAACAGCGAATCGCTCATAAATTGGGCGTATCATCTGCCGATTTGCACGAACACTTGCAGAATGATATGCTAAACTATTTATATAACGATACTATTAACCCTAAAAAATAAGCCGTATGAAAACAACCCATTTCCTTCCATTATCTCAATCTATCCTATGGATAACCCTATTAGCTTCGATTATCATACTCGTTGGAATAGGTGTGATAGCATATCAATGGCGACAACTGCAACAACCTCATCTGCTGTTCGTCCTCATACTGCTCGTCGTGGCCCTACTAAGTTGTATGGTGCTCATCCCACGCAAATTAACAGTAACAACAGACGAGATCAATATCCATCTTCTTGCTTGGAAAATCAACATCCCTGCCGATGAAATCGAGAAAATTGAGCATTATCCACATGGTATCCAGTCGAGTCGTATTGTAGGAGCAGGTGGCTTCTTTGGCAACCTGGGATTGTTCACTTGCAAAGAATGTGGCAAACACTTGTCTTTGATTACCGACCCAATGGGTGTCTGCATCATCACCCGCAAAAGCAAAATGCCCATCGCAGTGAGTATAGCAGACAACAGCGTTTTCAACGCAATCTCTGAAGTACAGGAGAAAAATTAAACTTTTTCGCTCTTTCATTTGCATAAACCAAAGAAAATCACTACCTTTGCAGTCGAATTCATAAAAATACACATTGCCTATGAGATAAAACTTACTACTTTTGCAAACAAACAACAAAATTAAAATCATTAAGTTATGAAGAAAATTCATTTTTCATTGCTCATGTTAGCAATCGTAGTAATTTGCACATCGTGCAAAAGAGAACCTTTAGCAATGGTATTCATTACCAATAACATTACTGTACCAATCACTCTCTATGGAGAAAAAGATACTAGTCGTGTTCACTCCGCAAACGATTCAATTTGTCTAATGCCTGGTGAAAGAACATTCCTATGTACTGTAGAAGTTCAAGATGGTAAATTTGTTAGCGTTAACGATCATGCTTACAGTGTCTTTAATCCAGTTGTTAAAATAGGACTTTTAGACACAATTTACGAAGTCCCTCAAGAGTATTGTATGTTTCTAAATGACGTGAGCAATTATATGCACTACACTAGTTTGAGTAGTAGCAGTTCATCTCCTGTCAAACACGAAGGTAGTTATTACGAATATACTTTGCGTCCTGATTTTGTAGAGGAAATACTTAGAGCGTCTGTTGCGAATAAGTAGTTTTAGCAAAAAACTCAAATAAATAAGCCTTGCACGAGATAGTGCAAGGCTTATTTATTTTATTAGGGTCCTGTTATTTGCTTAATAAATCTTGCAGTACAAGGGCTGCCATCGCCTCGACTACTGCCACCGCCCGCACAGCGATGCAAGCATCATGACGACCAATACTTTTGCCTTTCGCCTCATCGCCTTCTCGCCTTCTCGCCTCAAATGTCTTGCGATTGGAAGCAGTTGGCTTAAATACACAACGGAAAACTAGTGGTCTTCCATCGGATATGCCTCCTGCTATTCCTCCAGATATAAGAGTTTGGCTATCTGAGAGATACATTTCGCTTCCTTTCAAATTCATACCCTCAAAACCTGAGCCATACTCAAAGCCTTTGCAGCCATTGATGCTCATCATTGCAAACGCCAAATGACTTTGGAGCTTATCGAAAATCGGTTCGCCCACTCCAATGGGTAAGCCAGTAATCACACACTCAACTATTCCGCCGATACTGTCCCCATCTCGTTGAATAGCAGCTATATACTCATTAAATCGTTCTGGATTTTTCTCTTCGCCCACTTGCACCAATTTCGCCTGTATCTCTACGCCTTTCTCTTTCAGCAATTGCTGCGCCACACTTCCTGCTACTACACGCGAAGCAGTCTCACGAGCAGAAGCCCTACC
>JAZOMI010000097.1:0-16043 GCA_045653825.1 Candidatus Aphodosoma sp.
TTCGATAGATTCCAACACTTCTTGTACAGCTTGCAAGAATTCTTTTTCACCTGGATGTTTAGCCTCCAAGTCGGCCATAACTTTAGCTACATTCATAGTAATTAAATATTAAATTAAGTGAGAAAATGTATTCATATTTCACGATGCAATATTAGCACTTTTTTTTGATATGAGCAAATATTTTTAGAAAAAAATTTAAAATTACAATTTAGTGTTTTTTTTGACATTATTTTATACATAAAATATCATATTACAACAAATCATCCCCCAAAAAACAAAAATTGACAACTTTTTATTTTTCTTTTGCTATAAATTGAAACTAAAAACTATCTATTTTTTTCTCGAAACGCTAAATATCTCAACATAAATTAAAGTAACAATTGAATCGTCAAAGAAATACAGAAAAAACTATTTTATTTTTTTGCAAAAAAAATAGTAGTTATATAAAAAAAAAATACTAACTTTGCAATTCAAAATATTCTATGGTTTCTATTACTTTTTTTCAATTATTTTTTAGAAAAACAATACCTTATAAGATATGAAGAAAAGACTAACAATATTTCTTGCTTTTTGTTGCTCAATATTATTATTAAGTGCACAAAATAATAACGTCTTCAAGGCAAAAATCGTAGGAGGAGGATTCTTCCCAATGGGTTATTACAAAAATCAGCTCAACATGGAAGGGGTATCCGTGGTTGGAGGTTTAGAATTCAACTACGAAATATTACCTATGGGTAAAAATGCGTGGGAAAAACATTGGAATTACCCTTCAATTGGCTTTGCAGCACTTACCCTCAAATTGGATGGTATAATTGGAAAAGAGGTAGATCCAAGTTTAGGATTTATGGTTGCTGCATATCCATATATAAATTTACCGATTTATAGTTCTAACATAGGAGAATTTGCAGCAAAGTTTGGTATGGGTATTGCCATGTTCAACAAAAAAGCTCCAGGATTAGGAAGTTATGCTGCATTTAATTTTGGACTTGGTTTAAATGGTAAAATCAATTTAAATCGTCACTTGGCTTTAACTATTGATGCTACTTACAATCCTATTACTAATGGTAACATATACGGAACAAATGCCACAATGAATATCGTGTATGGAGCTTTAGGTATATATTATCGTATGGGTAATGGCGACTACAAAAAACCACGAATTAGACGTGCTGAAAATTTGCCGTACAAATTCATGATTAATGCCACAGCATCAATGTCGTTCAAATTTTTAGAAGATAGATTCATCGGCAACGAATATAATCCATATTATAAAGGCGCAATGGAAGCTACAGCACACATCGATGGTTTAGCAAAAGTAACAAATTGCTGGGCAACGGGTCCTGCTATTGATGCGGTAATCACACAACCTGGTATGCGTCTTGGTATTGCTTGGGCAAATGGATTCACAATGGGACGTTTCACTGGTTTAATTGATGCTGGTTTGAATATTTTTGACACTCAATACAACGAAGAAGGTAAATCAGAAATTAAAATGTTCGAGCTCAACGAATTCAAATATTTCTCAGCAAAAGGCGAAGAACTTAAAAAACTCGAAAATGCACCAGGTACTCTTTATATGAGAGTAGGTTTGCGTTATCGCTTAATTGACAACATATATATTCAAGTAAGTGGACGCTCATTCATACACGCATTTGATTGTGCCGAATTTGGTATCGGTTACTCTATCCCATATTCAACATCACGTGGAGGTCGTTTCGGCGGTAGAACAGGTAGATATGGATATAGATAGTATTGTACTATATAAAAAAAGAGACAAGTCGAATTATCGACTTGTCTCTTTTTTTATATTCATTTATTGACCTTTTCCTCGCAATATGACATCTATACTATAAAATAAGATTTTTATGTCGGTTTGGATTGTCATATTGTCCATATAGATAATGTCGTAGCGGAGTCGTTCGACCATTTTTTCGACCGTGTCGCTGTAGCCAATTTTGATTGGACCCCAAGAGAGAAGTCCAGGTTTGACTTTATAAACAAGACAGTAGTATGGGGCTATGCGTTCGATTTGCTCAATATAGTAACGACGTTCGGGACGTGGACCTACGATTGACATATCGCCTTTGATGATATTCCAGAATTGAGGCAATTCGTCGAGACGATATTTACGCATTATGTGTCCGAAAGGAGTGATACGAGGGTCGCCTACCTGACTGAGCTGAGGGCCTTGACGTTCGGCATCGGTGTACATAGTGCGGAATTTGTAAATCATAAACGGACGCCCTTCGTAGCCAATGCGCTCCTGTTTGTAGAAAATAGGGCCTTTGCTACCCAATTTCACTTTTATGGCAACATACAGATAAACAGGCGATAACAACAACATAGCAATGGCACTTGAAGTGATATCGAAAACGCGTTTGATAGATTGTTGCCACGCAGGCATACGCGATGAGGTAATATCAACCAAAGGCTCGGCTGTAACATTGGTGAAAGATACATGACCTGTTACCACCTCAAAGAGACGAGGGGCAAATTTAACCTCTACACCACACGCTATCAAGCGATTGGCTATACTGAAAATCATGTCGTTGTCCATATTATCGACAGCAATTATGACTTCGTTGACAATATGGCTTTTTACGACTTGCTCTAAGTCGTTTAATCTTCCCAATAACAATTTTTCGTCTATGACAACTCGGTCACGCACAGCGATATAGCCTATAACTTTCAGACCGTTACGAGAGGAATCTTTGTGGATAATTCCGGTTACTTTATGGGCAGTATCGCCTGTTCCCACAATTAGTACATTATTGGGAATAAGCCCCTTACGCAATCGAGATAAGACAATAAGCGTTTGTGTTATACGAAATAGATAGGTTACGGCAAAAAACATTGTCCATAAGATAAGGAACGAGCGATAGTAGAAAGTATAGCTCACCACAATGTCATCGACCAGCATTCCGAAATAGATAATCGTGGAGATAAAGAATGTGCCTATGAATGTAGAGAATAGTTCTACAAGGCGCGAATGTCGGACTTTAGTGTTGTAATATCCAGTAAGATAGTGAACCGAAAGAGCAACTACGGGGAAAGAAATAATAGATGGTAATAGAGAATAATTTGGCACAAAATAGTATTCCATATCACCGCCTAATAGAACCATGTCGTTGGTTATTCGGCGATAAATATAAAATAGCAACCACACCAAAAGTGCAGCCACTATGTCGAATAGGATATAAAAAAATATTGCGCGTTTACGATTCATCGCATGACTTTTACTTGACCTTTAGAGCCTAATTTAATGATACTTGATGGTTGAGGCAATACCTCTTCTTCGCGACGATAATCGACAATGAAATCTACGGCATTGAGAATTTCATCGGATATTTCGAAGAAATTGCGAGGAGTTGGCTCGCCACTTACGTTGGCAGAGGTAGATACTACCGGCACACGCATCATACGACAGAGCTGTTGAGAGAACTGCTCTTTTGTGATACGGATAGCGATAGAGCCATCTTCGGCAACGAGGTTATCGGGTAGATTGCGAGCATTGTCGTAGATGATAGTGAGCGGTTTGTCTGCCACTTCGATTAAGTCCCAAGCAATTTCGGGCACATCGCGGACGTAGCCTTCGACTTTAACCTCGCTATCAACAAGCACAATCATCGACTTTGACTCTACTCGGCGTTTAATTTCGTATATTCGAGCAATGGCATCGGCATTGGTAGCATCGCAACCAATACCCCACACTGTGTCGGTAGGATAAAGTATCACGCCGCCTTTGCGCATTACTTCTACAGCTTTTTTCAGTTCGTTTTGCATAATTCTGCAAAGTTACTATTTTTTTTTCAATTTTCAATTACAAAATAACAGAATAACACAACAATATAAAATATTATCAAAAAAAATTATGATATTTGAAATAAAAATATTACTTTTGTACGTTAGACTTTGTGTGTGCGGTTGATTGAAAGAAGAGTTTAGAACGGGGTGATTTATAGTTGATTAAAAGTCGGCATTGCGATTGCAAAAAATAATAAAAAACGATATATAATGCTAAATCAATGGATTTTTCAAACTTTAACACCAGAAGAAGAATGTAATCAGAAGAAATTAGCAGAAGAATTAGGATTGTCGCCTGCATTGGCGAAACTATTGGTTAAGAGAGGGATAAATACGTTTGATGAGGCGAAAGCATTCTTTCGTCCTGCGTTGACGGATTTGCACGACCCATTCTTGATAAAAGATATGGATTTGGCGGTGAAACGTCTTAACCGTGCTTTACAAAAAAAAGAGAACATTCTCATCTACGGTGATTATGATGTAGATGGCACAACAGCAGTTGCGCTAGTTTACAAGTTCTTACAACCTTACACCCAATCGTCGCAATTGGACTACTACATTCCTGACCGCTACAAGGAGGGGTATGGTATTTCGAAAGCGGGCATTGACTACGCAAAAGAGAATGATGTGAAACTCATCATTTCGTTGGACTGCGGTATCAAAGCTATTGAGCAGGTGGATTATGCCTCGTCATTGGGGATTGACTTTATCATCTGCGACCACCACACGACCGATGAGACATTGCCTCGCGCAATTGCGGTGCTCGACTCAAAAAGAGCAGACGATACTTACCCTTACGATCACTTGTCGGGTTGCGGTGTGGGATTCAAATTTATGCAGGCATTTGCGATTGACAATGGCATAGATTTTGCGAGATTGGAGGCTTTGCTCGACTTTGTGGCAGTGAGTATAGCATCTGATATTGTGCCAATTACGGGTGAAAATCGTATTCTTGCGCATTTCGGTATAAAACGCCTTAACGAACATCCGTCGAGAGGATTGAAGGCTATTATAGAGACTTGCGGGTTCAAAAATGCAAGAGGTAACAAGAATGGACACGATACGGATATCAGTATCAACGACATAGTGTTCAAGATTGGACCTCGCATCAATGCTTCGGGACGTATGAAGTCAGGACGCGAAGTGGTTGAGTTGTTGATTTCGAACGACTTAAATCATGCACGCCAACTCAGTGCGAATATCAACAGCTACAACGAAGAGCGCAAAGATGTGGATAAAGCCACTACGACTGAGGCAGAACAATCGGTAACGGATGATATACAGAAAGATAAGCGTTCGATTGTGGTGTATAACCCTAATTGGCATAAAGGCATTGTGGGGATTGTTGCATCGCGATTGACCGAGAAATATTATAAACCGACGATTGTGCTTACGAAAGCAAATGGCATAGTGAGCGGTTCGGCTCGTTCGGTGCAAGGATTCGACTTGTATAGTGCGATTGATTCGTGCCGCAATTTGTTGGAGAATTTTGGTGGACACACATACGCTGCTGGGCTTTCGATGAAAGAGGAGAACCTCGAAGAATTTATTAGACGCTTTGAGACATACGTAGCAGAAAACATTCAAGAACACCAACTTACGCCTCAAATTGAGATTGATGCCAAATTGCAATTCTCGGACATTACGCCTAAATTTATCAGAATTTTGCGTCAGTTTGAGCCATTCGGACCGGGCAATCCAAAACCGATTTTCTATACCCACCGAGTGTTTGACTACAATGGGGCAAGTAAGATTGTAGGTCGCGACAACGAACACTTGAAATTGGAATTGACAGACGAATCATCGGAAAATGTGATGAATGGTATTGCATTCCGCATGGCAGAATATAGCCAGGATTTGAAGGCATTCAACCCTCTTGACATTGTTTATACGCTGGAAGACAATACATTCAATAATACAACGACTACACAGTTAATGATTAAAGATATAAAGGTTAGCAACTAATTGCTAACCTTTTTATTTGTTGCCTCATACCATTCTGTCTCTTCGTACGAAACACACTTACTATTCTTACTTGGAGCCGATGTCGAAATGCCTGAATACTTATTTATGTCTATTGTTCCAAATCCATAAGCATATACTCGCGCTGTATACGCCTTATATGGCACACATTTCGCCATTTGTGCGTGAAATTCATCCAATAATACCTCATCATTGCATATAGCATCAATATAATCGCCCAAATCATAAAATATATGAGGGGTATAGCCATCATAGTATTGTATTTCACGGGCAGTTTCAGTTGCAACATCATTTATTCGCCCCACAATTTCAGCCAATTTTTCTAATTCATCACATTTTGTTACTGCTATTGCACCGTATGGAGTTGATTTGTTATTGGCATAATAATTATAAAAATCAGTGCATATTTCCTCGTAGTCAGGAATTTCAAACAAATCTTGTGCTATATTTTGAAACGGCATTCCTGCAGCCATAATTTCAGCAGGTGAAGCAATCAAATAACGACATACGTTGCGCAATTCATAAGCTACTTCTACCGACGACATATAACAGTCATCAAATAAAATATACTCTGTGATAATATTTGATTTTTTCAAAGCATCACGCAATGTAGAGATGTCAATTCTCGATTCAATATCTACGCCTCCAAACGAGCGTTTCATATCTCGAGCAGGAATCCACGCATCTCCATGACAACCAATAACTAATGAAAACTGAGGAGTAGAAGCCTCTCCTTTTGCCAAATCCAATAATTTTGAAAGTCCTTCGACTGAAGTGTATTCGTAATTATATTTCTCAAATTTAGCAATTGTATCATGCTGACACCTACCTCGATGCATTTTGATTTCATACATACAAGCCTCGGTAGATGATTGCGATACAAACACTACAATCCGATTTCTTTTTAAATCATTAGCCTTCAGTGCATATTCAAAATTTAGGATATTATTTTCAAAATAGTAAGTCAGATTGGTTGACCACGGATAAAAGAAAAATAGTGTATTCTGAACTTCTTTCTTCTGCGGCGAACATCCCAACAATATTGCAATCGCAACAAATAATATAATTATTATGCGTTTCATTATGTTAATAGAAAATCTATCTATCGATTTATGTTTTTTATATTAGCGAATCTCGGCACTAAATAATCATTCCATAAAACCCACATGAGAAATATTAAACCATAAAAACCATATTTAGTTACTCCTCCATGCCAAAATTCAAATGATTCGGGATAGTCACGAATTATATAAGCTAAGAATAATAATCGTGATACATTTATCAAATAAACACATACTAACCCAAGAGGGATAAACCACAACTTATGTTTCATTGGTCCTCGTGCAAAAAGCATAATCATTGCAAAAATAAAAGATTGTTTGATTCCATTGCACCCCCACACAATACGCACACCTTCGCCATTAAGGTGATAAATTGTAGTTTCATAGAGATAGGTGGTTATCCCCAACCAATTAAATACGGTATGCACCACCTCTGCTAAATGACGACACAAACCAGCAAATACAACAGACAAATCGAAACAAAGAAAAGAGGCTTCTAAGCTATTTTCATCGCCATGCATAGTAAGTTTCCAAAAGAAATTGGATGCGAACATGACTATCAAGAAAAGCACTATTCCTTGATATACCCCCAACTTATTCCAATACTCTTTTAATTTTGCCATATATTATCTTTGTTTCCTATTGTTCCATATTCCCTAAATAATAACTCTTGCGTATGGAGCTAAATCAACGGCACAAAAATCGTTGTCGAGATATTTGTAATAACCTGTGATTGCGACCATTGCAGCATTGTCGGTTGTGAATGAGAATTTTGGAATATACACCTCTACTCGATGACGACGACCATAATCGACAAATGCATCGCGCAAACCTGAATTGGCAGATACACCACCAGCTACAGCAAGATGCTTAACACCAGTCTCTTTCATTGCTTTGTGCACTTTGTCCATAAGAATGTCGATGACTGTTTTTTGTAATGATGCACATAGGTCGTAAAGATGGTTTTGGACGAAATTAGGGTCTTCTTTTTGTGCATCACGGAGAGTGTAAAGGAAAGATGTTTTTAGTCCACTGAAACTATAGTCGAACCCTTTGATATGCGGTTTTGAGAATGTAAATGCTTTGGCATCACCAAGTTTGGCATATTTATCAACATACGGTCCACCTGGATAAGGCAATCCCATCACTTTGGCGCATTTGTCAAATGCTTCGCCAGCTGCATCGTCGATAGTCTGCCCCAATACTTGCATTTCTTTATAGGACTTTACGAGTATGATTTGCGAATTACCCCCTGAAACTAAAAGGCACAAGAATGGGAATTCAGGCAAATGAGGCTCGACATCAGGCTCTTGTACAAAATGAGCCAATACATGAGCTTGCAAGTGGTTGACATCTATCATGGGTATATCGAGGCCTAAAGCAAAACCTTTGGCAAACGAAGTACCAACTAACAACGACCCCATAAGTCCAGGACCACGCGTAAATGCCACTGCACTAATATCTTCGCGAGCAACACCTGCTTTTTTCAATGCTGCATCTACGACTGGTATAATGTTTTGTTGATGAGCACGTGAAGCCAATTCAGGCACTACTCCACCATACATTTCATGCACAGCCTGCCCTGCTGTGACATTTGACAACAACACTCCATCACGCAAAACAGCTGCCGAAGTATCATCACACGACGACTCTATTCCTAAAATAACTACGCTCATATATCTAAAATTTTTATATTTTTTGAAATTTTATAATTTATCAACTAAATAAATTGTGCATTATGCATTGTGCATTTTTTATTATATTTGCAAATTAAAATACAAAGTTATAAAAAAATCCACAAAAATTACACTAATCACAATCATAACTTTATTGATTTTATCAACCCACACACTTATCACACTAAAAAACAACAAATTACAAAATAAAATATTAACACTTACAAAAAAAGACAAATATTTGCAAATATGAAAAATATTAGTTACCTTTGCGCTGAAGAAAACAATAAAAATTAATTATAAATTTTAACCCCGATGCCAACGGACTAAAAAAAAGGCATTTTAACTATGAAAGCAAAAAATTTAGTATTATCATTACTCGTAATGGTATTCTTCGCATCTTGTTCATCAAGACAAAACACAATTATTTCATCTACAGCAAGAACTCTTGAACCTGAAACTCCAGCTTTAGTAGCTGACTTAGAAGTAGAAAAAACAAAAGTAATTGGCGAATTCAAATTCGACTGTCCATCAGATCAGATTGTTAATGAACAAGAATTGAAAGACAACGCAGTTTTCAATGCTCTCAAAACAATGAATGCCGATGTATTGGTAGCTCCTCAATACCAAATCATCAGAGAAAACACATCACGCAAATACTACACCGTGATAGTTAGTGGTTACCCTGCATTCTATCGTAACTTCCGTCCTATGCCAATTGAACGCGTTACGAATTTGGAATTCAAAGAAGTTAATGGTATGATTTTTGTTATAACTAAAAATAACTTCAATGAAACAGTTGGTTACCAAGTTGTTGTACCTAGCGACAAAAAAGCAAAAACTATCGAAGCAGAACAAAATTTGTTAGACAAACTTTCATTAGACCAAGTAATCCTCGACCAAGTAATCCTTAAAGCAAGAGATGGTCAAACTGGCGCAAAAGTTACAACTAGCAAAGAAACACCTGTAAAAGAAAATCTCCTTACTAAAGTGGTAAAATCTGCAAAAAAGAAAACAAAAAAAGCAAAAAAATAATCAGTAAGAAGTATTTAGAGAAAGGTGGCGACTAACTAATTAGTCGCCCCTTTTTTGTATAAACACTTTTTTACAAAATTTATGAATTCCGGAGTAGGAATTATGAATTAAATTCATTATATTTGCAAATTAAAGTAAAAAATTATAAGAAAATCTACAAAAATATCGCTAATCGTAATCACAACTTTAATAATCTTGTTGATTACTCCTTTTATTTTGTTGAATAACAACAAAATACAGAATTGTGTTGTACGCCAAATAACCGAATACTTAGAAAAAACTACAGGTGCTGAATTTGAAATAGGACATGTGTCACTAAAGTTTTTCAACAAACTCAGTCTTCAATCTGTGTCTGTTAAAGATTTATCTGACCAAAAAATTCTCTTGATTGATAATCTTGATGCCCAAATTAAGCTTTTTGCTCTCGCAAAAGGTGATATTCATATAAAAACTATTACTGCCGACAACCTTTCGGCTAACCTATACACCGACACGACTGGTGCGCTCAATATTCAATTTCTCATTGATGCTTTCACTCCCAAAAAGAGAGTTGAAGCACCAAATTTAGTATTCCCTCTCATCACGCTCAATAACGCTTCTTTTGCATACGTCAATCAATCTGCGCCATCAAAGCAACTAACGCATTGGCAATTCAATGCTGACGATGTTTATGTTGATAGTCTATATACACAGATACAATTCTCATTGCTCGAACAAACTAATCTTGATGCTCATATCAACTATTTGAGGTTGAATGAGAAATCAGGGTTCAAACTCTCGCATCTCAGCACATATGTCGAAATTACTGATTCAACATTCATCATTCCATACAGCATCATTGATTTGCCTCATACCAATTTGGCAACCGATTCAACTATAATTAGAATTGCACGCAAAGATAAAAATAAAATAGATTGGGCAAAAACTCATTTCCAATTTAATATTTCAGAAGCCAATATCAATCTTTCAGATTTAAAACATTTCGTACCCGAACTCGAAAAACTTAAACAACCAGCATCTATCTCTGCCAAAATAGATGGTACTCTCGATGATTTAAAGGCAACAAACCTAAAAGCAAAATATGGTAATACACTCTCCATTAGTGCAAATATCGATGCAACAGGTCTGCCTAATATAAAAAACACCTATTTCAAAGGCTCTATCAATCACATCCGCTTCGACAAAGCATCTGTACAAGATATTATTGCCAATGTTGGCAAACAACCATTTATATTACCTCAAGAGATAAACAATCTTGGACTATGCCAATACTCGGGCGAAATCTCTGGCTATACCTCTAATCTCGTACTCTATGGTAACCTAAACACAGCCATAGGAAACATAAAAACAGACGTAAGCTTAAAAATACGCAACAACTTCAACATATTCCTCATCAATGGTCGCATTGGTTCTAATTCGTTGAATTTAGGTAAATTACTTCCTAAATCTGGATTAAACAATATCACTTTCAATTCTAATTCAGATATAAAAGTTGGCACAAATCAGCCATTAATGATACAAACAAAAATCAAAATCAATACATTCGGATTCCGCAATTATAACTATAAAAATATCCTCATCGACGGCTATTTCGACCCAACTCTATTCTCTGGTAAATTCCTCCTCGATGACCCGAACTGCCATTTCGATTTCGATGGTAAAATATCAAATATCAATAATTTCAAACACTTCGATTTCAGTACCAACTTACGCAACCTTAACCTTAACAAACTAAATATCATCAACTCTCGTCCTGACCTAACTATATCACTTTCTACCGAATCTGATTTTTCGGGCGATCGTTGGGCTACTATGGCGGGATATATCAACATTGATTCATTATCTTTTATCAATGGAGAAAAAGAATTTTTCCTTAATCAATTGGTACTAACAGCTGAAAATGATTCTATCACGTCTGCCTCTATCGAATCCGACATCATCAATGGGGGCATTACAGGCAATTACAACATTGCAACTTTAGCAAATCATACTATTGCAATTGCCTCTAAATCTATGCCTATTCTATCGCAGTTTGTTAAACCTACCGATAAGACAAACGATATAACTTGTATTTTTGCAATAGAAAGCCTTAAACCTTTGATGAAAACTATCGAAATACCATGGTACACAACTAAACAATCTTCAATTTATGCTCACCTTAACTCTTCTACCAAACAACTCGATGCCGAAATATATATTCCAAATCTTTCAAACGGAAAACTCAATATAGATAGCATCGACTTAAAAATAAATAATGATGTTGATAGTACTATAAACGTTGCTCTTTCGGCTGCTACCGATTTGAAAAAGAGCCACCTCAATGCAAACCTTTCACTTGAAGCTTTCAACAACGAAATCACAACTATCTTGAGTTGGGACAACAATAATCCTAACAAATTATTTGCAGGCGAATTTGCCGCAAAAACATTCCTTTCAACCAACAACGACTCACAACTTTCAATCCTTACCAACATCCATCCAACCGAACTACATCTACAAAATAAATCGTGGGTTATAGAACAAAGTACTATTGGGTATGACCTTCAAAAAATAACTATTGATGATTTCAAATTACATAGCAACGACGAACAACTTATTGCTATTGATGGTATTGCTTCAAAAAGCGAAAACGAACACATTGATATTCTGCTCAAAAATATCTCTCTCAACTATATCGATGAACTATTACCTGAAGAAACCGACATATCTATAGGCGGTATCGTCAATGGTTCAGCAACTATAGCCAATACTCTCGTCTTACCTCAAATTAATGCCAATGTAATATCTCAAAATTTCCATTTCGACGAATCGTATTTCGGTACTGCAATAGCTACTTGTAATTTCGACCACGAAACTACAAGTCTCCGTTTCGATGGTACTGTCGTCAGCGACAACAACGACACCACAGCCATAATTGGCGGTAACTACTTCATACCTAACGACTCTCTCGATATAAAGGGCAAAGCATACGGCATAGATGTCGCATTTATCGACTTTTATCTTGCCGAAATATTCGGTCGCATCAAAGGCAATGCTTGGGGCGATGTGCATATTCATGGCTACACCAAGAAAAAAGAGGTTGCTGTAGATGTTGCTGCATACGCCGAAAACGCCTCTATCTATGTTGATTTCCTCAAAACCGCATTCTACTTCTCCGACTCTATCTATGTTGATAAAAACACCATACAATTCGGACATATTGACGTATTCGACGCAGAAGGTCATACGGGATATATCGAAGGTCAAATCGATCATAGCTATTTCCACGACATAAAACTCGACCTCAACATCAACGTCAACAATATGCTCGTAATGAACACTCGACGTGAAGATTTGGAAAGTTTCTATGGCAAAATATATGGGTCGGGCGATGCTCATATCTATGGCGATGAAGAGACTATCCACATCACCTGCATGGCTCGAAGCAACAAAGGTACCAACGTTGTAATTCCTATTGACAACTACTACGCTAGCGAAAATTCATTCATAATATTCCAAAATATCAACGATATAACAAACAACGAAAACAAAACACAAGACGAAGAAAAAGAAACTAATATCGTACTCGACCTCATGCTCGAAATCACCCCTGATGCTCACCTCGATATGATTATAGACTCAAAATCAGGTGATATGATCACAGGTAGTGGTTCAGGCAACCTGCGCGTAACCTACGATATCAATGCCGACGATATGAATATCTATGGCAACGTACAAATCGAAGAAGGTAAATACCTATTTACATTCCAAAATGTTTTACGCAAAGAGTTCTACGTCAAAGAAGGAAGTTCGCTCTCTTGGACAGGCGACCCTCTCGGTGCTAACCTCAATCTCGATGCCTATTACCAGTTAACAGCCGACCTTGCCGAAATACTCGATGAAGCAGTTCTTTCTAATACATCTCGCACCAGTGTACCCGTACAATGTCTGCTAAACCTCACGGGCGTACTCACTCAACCAAATATCAAATTCGATCTCAATCTACCAAACTCAGAAGAAGAACTTAATCGTGCATTAAAAAATACTGTCAACACTGACGAACTCATGAATCGCCAAATCATCGCACTGCTCATTCTTGGCAAATTCATTCCACCCGAAAACCTACAAAATAACAACGTATTCACTCAAAACGAACTATATTCTGTCGTATCATCTACCTTATCTGCCCAACTCAACAACTGGGCATCACAAATGTTCGACAATTGGGGCTTCGGGGTCAACTTCCGTACAACGGGCGAAGGCGACACTCGCACCAACGAATACGAATTCAACTTTGTTTATACTCCAACAAGTCGCATAAGTATCAATGGCAATGTAGGGTATCGCGACGACGCTCTATCTGCAACCCCATTTATTGGCGACTTCGATTTCGAATACAAACTCAATCAATCAGGCAAACTTCGCGCTAAAGCATACACTCATACCAACGACTACCGCGAATTCAAAAAAGGACTAACAACCCAAGGCATAGGTATCGTCTATTCTGAAAACTTTAATAATCTTAAAGAACTTTGGAAAAGTTGGCAAGACAACACCAAGCAAAACAAACTCGAACGACAAAAACGCCATGAAGAACGCAAAGCACGCAAAAACGAACGCAAAATGCAAAAAGAAAACCGCAAAAAAGATATAAAATAAAATTACGAATCAAATCAATGGCATATTTTAAAAAAATACAAACTATAGGAACAATCCTTTCGGGCGACATACGAAAAATCGTAGGATCTGAATCAGCTAAAGGCCTAGACGCTATCCATGTTATAAACGCATGGCGCGAAATGCTTGGCCCAACAATGATACGCTACAGCGAAGGCGAAACATTTCAAGAAGGTGCATTATGTGTACGAATAAAATCTGCTGTGCTTCGTAACGACCTTTTTATGCAACGATCCAATCTAATTGAAAAAATCAATCAAAAACTTGGTCGCAAAATTGTTTTCGCAATAACATTTTATTAATCGCTAACTACCAATTATTATGCCTTACAACAAAAAATTCATGCTCGAAACCATCCATGTAGCCAACGAAAATATCGAAAATCAAGGCGGCCCATTTATAACCGTAATAGTCAAAACGACAAAATAATAACCTCATCAGGTAACACCGTAACCCTCGAAAACGTTTTGTTCTTAAATACAAATACAAAAAGGAGACTTTTCACAAAGTCTCCTTTTGCATTGTTTCTTAGTATTAGTTTTTTTAAGGTAAAAAGATTGAGCAATTTTCATCTTAATTTTTACGTTGCAAAATAACAACTTTTTTTTCAAAAGACAAACAAAAAAAACATATTATAAAACATATTTTTAAATAAATCATTTTAAATTAAAACCACTCATCCTCTTCTCGTACAAAAGACAAAATTCAAAACACTACAATTCAAATAGATAAATCAATTACAAATTAAAACTACGATTACCTATTTTTTTTTAAAAAAACTCAAAAACACCTTTTTCCGACAATTCTTAAACCGTATTTTTTCAATAAAATCCATTTTTATGCACAAAATACCACTACTAAATTTTCTTAAAATTTCAATTTGAAAGCAAAAAAACATACACTTTTTTTCACATATTAACTTCTATGTAAGACTTTCACATTTCAAATATTTTTTGTAACTTTGCACCGAATTTTAAGTGTATAAAAATAAACTGTAAACTTTATGAACGTAGTTACAAAAACCATCACCCTCGCTGATGGTCGCACCATTACCCTCGAAACAGGTAAATTGGCCAAACAAGCCGACGGTGCAGTGATGCTTACAATGGGCAAAACAATGCTCCTCGCTACAGTATGTAGCGCAAAAGATGCCGTTCCTGGCACCGATTTCATGCCACTTTCTGTGGACTATAAAGAAAAATTTGCTTCTAATGGACGCTTCCCTGGCGGTTTCACTCGCCGCGAAGGCCGCTCAAGCGACTACGAAATCCTCGTATCTCGTCTCGTTGACCGTGCTCTCCGTCCTCTCTTCCCAGACGATTATCACGCTGAAACTTTCGTTAACGTAACTCTATACTCTGCCGATGGCATCGATATGCCTGACGCTCTCGCAGGTCTTGCAGCTTCTGCTGCCCTTGCAGTATCTGACGTTCCTTTCAACGGTCCTATCTCTGAAGTTCGCGTAGCTCGCATCAACGGCGAATACGTCATCAACCCAACTTTCGAAGCTCTCGAAAAAGCAGATATGGACATTATGGTTGCTGCTACTCTCGACAACATTATGATGGTTGAAGGCGAAATGAAAGAAGTTTCTGAAGCCGACCTCCTCGAAGGTCTTAAAGTGGCTCACGAAGCAATCAAAGTTCACTGCCAAGCTCAGCTCGAACTCATGGAAGCTGCAGGCAAAACAGTGAAACGTGTTTACTGCCACGAAGAAAACGACGAAGACCTCCGTCGCGACGTTCGCGAAAAAACTTATGCAAAAGCATACGCCGTAGCAACTTCATGCAACGACGACAAACACTCTCGCGCAGAAAACTTCGCTGCT
>JAZOMI010000098.1:0-13725 GCA_045653825.1 Candidatus Aphodosoma sp.
TAGCGTCCGTTTTGAGTGATTTCGCGGATGTTGATTTCAGGGTTGAAGTTGGTAGCGAAAGCTTTGTGGTGGTCGCCAGCGTTGCAGTCTACGATGTCGAGATAGTGCATTTCGTCGAAGAGGTGTTTAGCAGCGTATGCAGTATATACAGCAGAGCAACCTGGGTCGAAACCGCAACCGAGGATAGCGCAGAGGCCAGCTTCTTTGAAACGATCGTGGTAAGCCCATTGCCAAGAGTATTCGAAGTGAGCTTCGTCTTTAGGCTCGTAGTTGGCAGTATCGAGATAGTTGCAACCAGCTTGAAGACAAGCTTCCATGATAGTTAAGTCTTGATAAGGAAGGGCAACGTTGATAACGATTTTAGGGCCGAAGCTTTTGAAGAGAGCTACGAGGTCTTCTACGTTGTCGGCATCAACTTGAGCAGTTTGAATTTTGACATTGTAGCGTTTGAGGATATCATCGGCAATGCGGTCGCATTTGCTTTTGGTGCGGCTTGCCAACATGATTTCAGTGAAAACGTCGTTGTTTTGAGCAACTTTGTGAGCAACTACGGTGCCAACGCCACCTGCTCCAATAATCAATACTTTAGACATAGTTTTTTATAATGTTTAGAAATTAATGATTAGTGATTAGTGTAATTAGTCAGCAATCAACAGTCAACAGTCGATAGTCAATGGTCAACGGTCGCCATCTGGATTTGTCTGTTGACATATATTTGGTGCAAAGTTACAAAAATATTGTTATATCGCAAGTGTTTTTGCTTTACTTTTTGAGAGGATGCGATATTTGGTGGTTGTAATTTGTTGATAAATAGAAATAAAGGTGTGATTGTATTAAAAATATAGATTTTTGGGTGTGAATTATGAATTATTTTTAGTAACTTTGTATGTTTAGATTTGTTTGTTATTTTGGATAATAATGTGTTGATAATTAAGAGTGTTTTGTTTTTATCATAGATATTATGAGGCGATTGTTGATAGTTTTGTGTTTGATTTTTGCTGTGAATAGTGTTTTTGCGGCGAGATTTTGTACGCAAATATATGATGAAAATATAAAAACATTGCAGGTTTTGCCAAATGGAGAGTCGCTGATGTTGCCTGTGATTGAGTTTGGCTCGGCGGATGAGATTGTGGTTTCGTTTGATGAGTTGAGTTATGAGGCGTCGAATTTTTACTATAAAATAGTGCATTGTGATGCGTATTGGAATGAGTCGAATTTGGCTTCGATGGAGTATTTGGATGGTTTTGACGGGGGGATGATTGATACGTATGAATATTCGGCTAATACAACGGTGAATTATATACACTATAAAATAGCATTTCCTAATGCAGATGTGCGATTAAAGTTGTCGGGTAATTATGTTGTGGTGATAGCTAGGGATGGGGATTTTGAGGATGGAGTGGTGGCAACGGCGTGTTTTTCGTTGGTAGAACCGATGGTGGATGTAAACGTAGAGGTGAATGGTGTTACGAGAAGGGAGTTGAATGGTCGGTATCAGGCAGTGGCATTGGATGTGATGGTGGATGGAGTGGGTGCGCGAGATAAGATGCAAGATTTCATAGTAGTGGTTCGTCAGAATAGCAGATTGGATAATGTGGCATATTTGACTCGTCCGACATACGTTAATGGCGATAGGTTGAGGTATGAGAATAGGGAAGAATTGATATTTGAGGGAGGCAATCAGTATAGGAGTATAGATTTTTCGAGTAGATATACATACGGAGCAGGGATAGACCATATTGAGTATGACCGAGATATGTATCATGTAGTGCTTGAGGCAGATGCTTCGCGGGCAGGCAATCAGGAGGCATACGCGATGGATGTGCATGGGGGATATGTGGTGAATTTGCAAAGAAATGATTATTCAGATACAGAGGCAGATTATATGTGGGTGCATTTTTATTACCCTGCAGAGACTCCGTATTTAGAGGGTAGGATGTATATATTAGGTGATTTGACACAAAATTTGGCTGATGATAAAAGTGCGATGATATATGATTTGTCGGAGAGATGTTATGTGAGTTCGTTGTTGTTGAAACAGGGGGGGTATAATTATGTGTATGCACTGAAAGCCAAGAATAAGAAAGATTTGAGTGTGATGCAGACAGAGGGAAGTTTTTGGCAAAGCAGGAATAGATATGAGGTGATGGTGTATTATCGTCCGTTTGGGGCGAGGTATGATAGACTGGTAGGAATGAGGAGTGAGGAATGAGGAGTTAGGAATTAAGAATTAAGAATTAAGAATTATAATAATTTAGATTGAGAGTAGAGTTTTAACTTTAAACTTTCAATTTTCAACTTTCGACTTGAATTATGTTTGATTGGTTTAAAAGTATTGAGTTTATTACCGTAATTGATTTTATCGGTACATTTGCTTTTGCAATTTCAGGTATTCGTTTGGCTAGTGCTAAGAAATTTGATTGGTTTGGCGCAATAGTTGTAGGTATGGTAACAGCAGTAGGTGGCGGTACGTTGCGTGATGTCATGCTCGGCACAACACCATTTTGGATGCAAAATGGGTTTTACTTAGTAGTTACGATATTCTCGTTATTCTTTGTGTTGATATTTAGCAAATATCTTGTGCATTTGAATAATACCATATTTATATTCGACGCTATTGGTTTGGGATTGTTCACTGTGGTAGGAGTTGAAAAATCGCTTGCCTTTGATCAGCCAATGTGGGTTGCAATTATCATGGGTTCGCTCACGGGTGCAGCTGGTGGTATGTTGCGTGATACGTTGATTAACGAGGTGCCACTTGTGTTCCGTTCGGAGTTGTATGCCATTGCCTGTGTGTTAGGTGGTTGTATATATTGGATTTGTTTGAGAATGGGATTAGCTCCAGTGATGACACAAATAATTACAGCAGTGTCGGTGATTGTGATTCGAGTTATAGCGACTCGTTATCATATAGCATTGCCTACGTTGAAAGGAGAGCATACGGATGGTGCAGATATGGAGATGCATAATGGCAAGGAGTAGGGAGTAAGGAACAGGGAGTAGGGAATTTTTGCAGTAATAGAGTCAAGTTTGCTTGAACTATGTTGAGCGAAGCAAAAATCACGACCGAAGGGAGTAAAAAATTTTTAATCTATAAGATATGAAAAGAATTAGTTTGTTTTTATTGTCGATGGTAATTGCGGTTGGGCTTATGGCTCAAAATGTGATTACGGGTACGGCAAAGTTGAAAGGCGTTGAACAAGCGGTAGTTGGTGTTACGGTTACGTTAGGTTCGACTAATCAACAAGTAGTTACAGATGAAGATGGTGGTTTCACCTTGTCTTCTGAGAACACAGGTTCGGATGTATTGATTTTTTCGGGTAACGGAATTATCAATTACCAACGTATTATTAATGTTCAATTAGGCAAGACAGATGTAGGTGTTATCTATCTTACTATCAATGCACAATCAGCGGTTGAGGAAGATATGATGCTTACAATTTCGGAAGAGGAGTTGGATGCTGAAGGTTCATCGCAAAATGTGAGTGGTTTGTTGTCATCACAAGGTGATGTGTTTACTTCGAATGCTGGTTATCAATTTTCTTCAATGCGATTCCGTATGCGTGGTTTGGATGGTAAATACAATCAAACATATTTGAATGGTGTGTTGATGAATGATGCAGAACGTGGTTGGTTCACTTATAGTCAAATTGGTGGTTTGAACGATATGGTTCGCACTAAAGAGACTGTGAATGCAACTGAAGCAAATACATTCTCATTTGGTAACGTGGGTGGAGCAGTGAATATCAATGCACGTGCTTCGGCTGTTCGTAAAGGCTTTAAAGTGAGTCAAGTGGCATCTAACCGTACATATACAACTCGTACTATGGTGACATATGCCACAGGTTTGATGAACAACGGATGGGCATTTGCCGTATCAGGTTCATATCGTTGGGCAAAAGAGGGTTATGTGGCAGGTACGTTCTATGATGCATGGGCATTTGCCGCAGCAGCCGAAAAACGCATCAACGACCAACACTCGTTGTCGTTGACCGTGATGGGTGCGCCAACTAAACGTGGTCAACAAGCCGGTTCGACTCAAGAGGTATATGATTTGACACCGAAAGATAACTTCTTTTTTGTGCGTATTCCAGGAAAAGGTTATGGTAACAATAATTATAACGCAAACTGGGGTTATCAAAATGGTGTAATGCGTAATGCAAAACAAGTTAAGTCGTTCACTCCGATAGCAGTATTGAGCCATGAATGGAAAATAGATGAAGCATCAAAACTCACTACATCATTGGGTTATAAATATCAAATGGATGGTCGCACAGCAATGAATTGGTATAAAGCTGCTGACCCTCGTCCTGATTATTATCGTAACTTACCAAATTATCATATTACACTTGGTAATGAAGCTGCAGCAGAGGTTCGTAAACAGTTGTGGATGAACGATGAGTCGTATCGTCAAATCAATTGGGATAAGATGTATCAAACCAACTATTTGGCAAATGCACAAGGCAAATCGGGACGTTATATGATTGAAAATCGTCGCAATGACCAACAAGTCATCACACTTAATTCGGTGTTGAATTATAAATTTAATGATGCTTGGAAGTTGGATGGCGGTCTTGAATTGCAATCTACTATAGCAAATCACTTTAAGTTGGTTGACGACCTTCTTGGTGCAGATTATTGGTTAGATATTGACCAATATGGCGAGCGCGACAACCCAGGTAATCCGAACTTTATGCAGAACGACTTGAACAACCCAAATCGCAAGGTGTATGTAGGCGATAAATTTGGTTATAACTACGATATCTATGCGAATAATGCAAAATTGTGGGGACAAGCAACTTATTCGGCAAGTCGTTTTGACGTATATTTTGGAGCACAAGCACAATATTCAAATTTCTGGCGTGATGGTAAGATGAATAATGGACGTTCATCGTTGGATACAATTGCAGGTATGTTTAATGGAAATGTTATAGCACAATATGCGATACCAAATAGTTACGGTTTGAGTCCAACCCAACATTTTATGACATATGCTGTGAAAGCAGGTATCAATTATCGTATCACAGGACGTCATATTTTGGCATTGAATGTAGCACATGGCACAAATCCAATTTTGGCAAATAATGCATATTTCTCGCCACGCGTAAAAGCAAGTGTTATTTCTAATTTAAAACCAGAAAGCTATTTTACCGCAGATTTGAGTTATTTTGTGCGTACACCGATAGTTAATGGTCGTTTAACATTGTATGCAACAGACTTCCAAAACGCATCAGAATTGAGTTCGTTCTATTATGACGAGTATAATACATACGTAAACTTTGCAATGTATGATTATAGCAAACGTCATATAGGAGCAGAACTTGGTTTGGAATTTAATCTTGGTGCAGGTGTGTCGATTGATGCTATAGCAGCAGTAGGACAAAATCTTTATACATCTAACCCGACAGCAATGATTACAACCGAGAATGGTTTGCCATTTGATGGTTATGGTGTAAATGAAATAGAGGAAACTATTTATGTGAAAGGTTTCCATGTTGATGGTACGCCTGAGGTAGCCGCAAGTATCGGTCTTCACTATTTCCACCCAAAATATTGGTTTTTTGATGTAAATGTTAATTATTTTACAAATACGTATCTTGACTTTAATCCATTCCGTCGTACATATACAGCTATTGCAGGATTGGATAGAATACCTAAAAATATTGAAGATTTGGGTATAGAGAATACAAAAAATGTGAATTTGGATGCAGCGATAGTTGATTATTATATCAACAATAACTTTAAAATAAATCCAGAAGACGAAAAACAAGTAGAAGATATTCTCTTGCAAGACAGAATACGTCGTCAAGAACGTTTGAATGGCGGTTTCACAGTTGATGTATCAGTAGGTAAATCAATTCGTATTAACTATAAATACTATTTGAATATCAACCTTAGTGCAACAAATATTTTGAATAATCGCAATCTCAAAACAGGTGGTTATGAACAAAGTCGTTTCAGTACATCAAACGAAACTACAACTCCTGAAACATATCTCAATCGTTTCCCATCTAAATATTTTTATGCGTACGGTTCGACTATTTATTTGAATGTAGGATTCCGTTTTTAATTTATAAAATTTGTTGATTATGAAAAAGATATTTTATATATTATTAGTTATGGTATGTATAGTTGCATGCCAAAACAATTATCCAGAGCCAGAATTTAAAGTTTCGGAATATGCTTTGGAAGATAGTATTGCTACGGGTTGGAAAGTGTTGACTATTGAAGAAGTGAAAGCCATTAATAATTCGGCAACACCAATGCAAATTACTGATAAATATTTGATGATAGGGGTTGTAACGGGAGATGATGAAAGTGGAAATATTTATAAGTCTCTTTACTTGCAAGATTCTACTGCAGCTATTTGTTTAGCTCTTGACCAAGTGAATTTGTATAATACAATGCCACGAGGACAACGTGTTGTTGTTGAATTGAATGGTTTGTGGGTTGGTACGTATGCTGGTTATCATCAATTAGGAGATAGTACAACACATGAGAAGTATGGATTTCAAATGGGACGTTGGGATTGGAGTAAAGAGTATGAAGATCAACATTTCTTCCCTGTAGGAGTGCCAGATAGTGCAAATATTCCTGCACCTGTTGAGATTTATTCAGCGGGAGGAATACTTAATCCAGCCCATGTTTGTGCTCTTGTAACATTGAAGAATGTAACATTCCCTAGCGCAAATGGAAAACTCACTTGGAGTAAATCAGAAACTACTACAAATGTTAAAGTTCAATTCGAAGATGGTTCATACGTTAATGTTCGTACAAGTGGTTATAGTAATTTTTATGCAGATGTAGTGCCATATGGTAAATGTGATGTAACTGGTATTTTATCTTATTATGAATTTTCAAGTGATAATTGGCAATTGTATATTCGTGATAGAGAAGATATAAAAATAATTGAATAATATTAACATAAAAATTTTTAGTAGTATGAAAAAAATTAAATTATTTGCTACACTATTTGTAGCTTTGTTTGCAATGGTTGCATGCGAACAACGTAATTTGGGTAACTTAATTGATGAGGGTAAGGATGATACAGTAACAGATTCTACTGTTGTTGATTCTAAAGCCGATGGTACTTTGGCAAAACCTTATTCAGTTGAAGATGCAATTGATCATCAAGGAGAAGCAGACAAATGGGTAGAAGGTTATATTGTTGGTGTTTATAATTTTGATGCGACTGGAGATCAATTTATTTTTGATCAATCTGGTTTTGCAGAAGTAAAATCTAATATTCTTTTAGCTGATGAGGCAGGTGTACCTAGTGAATACATTGCAGTGCAATTGCTTACAAATGATATTCGTGATGCATTTAACCTTATTGATAATCCAACTAATTTAGGTAAGAAAGTGAAAGTGTATGGTTCACTTGAAAAATATTGCAGTATTTCGGGTTTAAAGGGAACGATTAAAGCTGAAATAGATGGCAAATTGATTGACTGTGAAGTAGTGGCTGGCGAAGCAACACCTGTGACGGTTGCTGAATTTAACAATAAACCAGTAGATGCTAATGTTTGGTATGAATTAACAGGTGTAATTTCAGGTTCAATTAATACAACTTATGGCAATTTTGACTTGGTTGATGAAACAGGTTCTGTTTATGTATATGGTTTGACTGCTACACCACAATCTGTAAACGATAAATCTTACGCATCTCTTGGTCTTGAAGCAGGTGATAAAATTAAAATTCATGGTACACGTGGTGATTATCAAGGCAAAATTGAGGTAATGAATGCTTATTTCGTAGAATTGGTAGAGAAGGGTGAAGGTGGAACTGAACAACCAAATCCTGATCAACCAGGAGAAGGTGAGCCAGGTTCAGAAACTGACCCATATACAATTGATGAAGCATTTGCTAATCAAGGAGTAAATGATAATGGTGTGCAAGTTTGGATTGAAGGTTATATTGTAGGTTTTGTTGATGGTATGAATTATCCAAATAATGCTGTGTTTGGTACAGAAGGCGAAACTCTTACAAATATTATCATTGCTGCAACAGCAGATGAAAAAGATACATCAAAATGTTTGCCTGTTCAATTGCCAAAGGGTGCTATTCGCGATGGTTTGAATGTTGTGGCTAATCCAACAAATCTTGGTAAGGCTATAAAACTTCAAGGTACACTTGAACCATATTTTGGTAAACCTGGTATTAAAAATACTAAAAAAGCTTATCTTGATGGAGTAGAGGTTAAATAATTTATTGTAAAATAATTAGCAAAATAGCCTATCTCTGTAGGCTATTTTGTTATAAAAATTTTAAAATTATGAAAAAAATTACTCTTCTTAAATCGCTATTACTGGTATTAGCGTTGAGTCTTTTCTCATTTTCGGCCGTAGCCGAGGAAGCTGTGCTTAGTAATGTATTTACTGCCGAAACAATGCAATCAAAAGTAGGTAGTTATACAGTAGAATGGGAAAATGTTGATGGTACAACATTAACTATTTTTGGTTTTAATAATAATAATAGAGAATGGTCTTATATCAAATGTGGTAGAAAAAGTGACTCAAGTATTGCAACAATCAAAACAGGTAAATTGTCGCAAAAAGTAACAAAAATTGTTGTTACTATAGATAAAGTGTTAGCTGCAGATAAAATAAAATCTGCATATTTGGAAGTTGCAACTGACGATGCGTTTACTACTGGTGTTCAAAAAGTTGATGTGACAATTGCAGAAGGTGCTGTTACTTATACAATTCCAACTCCTGCAGTAAATTGCTATTATAGATTAACTTATGATAATGAAGCTCATGGTTCAAAAAATGGTAATATTCAAATCTCAAAAGTAGATTTATATTATGAAAAAACAGGTAATGAAGTAGAAGCTACAGCTATAGCACTTGATCAAACTACTTTGACTCTTGAACAATATCGTGAAACTCAATTGACAGCAACACTCACTCCTGCTGATGCTGTAACATCAGTTTCTTTCTCATCTGACAACGAAGCTGTTGTTAAAGTTGCTAATAATGGTGCTGTTACTGCTGTTGGTGTTGGTACAGCTACTATTACTGCTACTGCAGGTAAACTTACTGCTACTTGTGTCGTTACAGTTACTGAAGCTACTATTTTGACTTGTGCTGACGCAGCCTCAAAAGCGATTTCGGTTTCTGCTGATAATGTAAACTATGAAGGTGGTCAATATGTAATCAGAGGTTATGTGACTGAAATTAAAACTGAATATAGTGAAGATTATAAAAATATTTCTGTTTGGATGGCTGACACAAAAAATGGCGGTCAAGTATTTCAATTGTTTCGTGGTAAAACTGATGGCGAAATTTGTGTAGTTGGTGATTATATAGAAGTTGTTGGTTACCTTACAAAATTTAAAGATACTCCTGAAACAACTTCTGGTGCTATTTATACTGTGATTGAAGAACCTACAGAAGATTTAACTGCAGTTGAAAATGTTACTATCAGCAATATCTATACAGAAAATGGTATGGTAGTAGCTGATTGTGAGATTTCAATCTTTACTATTACAGGTCAAGATGTAACAGCAATGAACGGTCGTCTCGAAAATGGAGTTTATATCGTTAAAACAGCTAAATCAGCAGTGAAAGTTGTTGTAAAATAATTAATTTAATCCTGAATATAAAATAGCCTATTTTGACTTGGTCGAATAGGCTATTTTTTGTATCTTTGCAGTTCAGTTTAATTAATAATTAACAATTAATAATTAAAACACGGAATCGGAATTTTTAATTATTAATTTTTCATTTTTCATTTTTCATTTTTCATTGATATATGGCAGTTAATGTAAAGATTGGAGATAAGGTGCGTTATCTTAATTCGGTAGGTGGGGGTGTGGTGACACGCTTTCAGTCGAAAGACATAGTGTTGGTCGAGGAGGAAGATGGTTTCGAGACTCCTTGCCTCGTGTCGCAAGTGGTGGTTGTGCAAGAGACCAATAAGTATAATTTCCCAGTCGAAGACCCTGTAAAAGAGATCAACGACAAAAAGGCTAAAGCCGCAGGCGTAAAACCTCAAGTAGAAGTAGAGGAGGAAGAAGAGATAAAAGTGCCTGAATATACGTGGAACGAGCGTTATGAGACGTCCGATGGCGAGCAGTTGACTATTTATTTGGCTTTTGTGCCGAAGGACGTAAAACAGCTTCAAACTACCGATATGGAGTTCTATATCGTCAACGATAGCAACTACTATCTCCAGTTTGCGCTCTATTCGGGTGCCGACAAGATGCGTGTGCGCAGTCATAATTTGGTCGAGCCACAAACCAAACTCTATCTCGAAACTATCAACAAAATCGGACTTAACGACCTCGAACAGTTGCGCTTCCAAGGATTTGCCTATAAGCAAATTCAGTTTGATGCCAAACCAGCAATGGATATTGAGCTCAAAATTAATCCTACTAAATTCTATAAGTTGCACTCGTTTCGCGAGAACGACTATTTCGACGAAGACGCTATGCTTGTTACTATCGTCAAAAACGACGTTATGGATCTCGGTATGCTCATCGACCCACAGCAGTTGCAACGTGCTATTTCTGAGAAACGAGTGCAAGAGCATAAACCTCAATCAAAACCTCAAAACCTTAAACCAGCCATCATCGAGGTCGATTTGCATATCAATCAGTTGATTGATAACACCAACGGACTTTCGCGCACCGATATGCTCAACTATCAGTTAGAGAAATTCAACCAAGTGATGCAAGCCAATCTCAAACGCAAAGGTCAAAAAATCGTCTTTATCCATGGCAAAGGCGAGGGCGTGCTCCGTGCCGAAATCGAGAAACTCTTGAAAAAGAAATATTATAAATGCACATTCCAAGATGCCTCGTTTCAACAATATGGATTTGGAGCTACGCAAGTAACGATACATTAATGCGTGTAATAAAAAAATAAAGAGGCTGTGTCGTAATTAGATTTACGATGCAGTCTCTTTTTTTTGATGATTTAGAAAAAATACAGACTAAATTATAAAAAACACTCATAGTAATAATAAAAAATGAAGGTGTGCTTATTTTGACACACCTTCTTTTTGTTATTCAGATTTATTATGATGTTATTCCCATGTTAAGGTATATGTTTCAGAGTTATCCTTAATTATTTTTGATACATATCCATCTTTATCAAATTCATATTCAAAAACATAATAATAGTCATCAGGGTTACTCATTTTTGTAGGTAATTGAGTTGTTTGTATTCCTAAAAGTTCAGGATGAACTAAGTTTAGAAAAAAATCATTCATCCAAAAATCTTCTGTTAGTACTAAAATAAAAGGGTGGAAACATCCTTTTTTGCAAAATATTCCATCATAACTAAAAGTATAATTTGTCTGACAATTTCCATTATACCAAAGATAAAGTTCTGTTAATTTTTCATTCTCCCAAATAAATGGCGTTGATGTTGATTCATTGTATTCAGGGGCTTCCCATATGTAATTGATTATTTTTTTAGAATCATCATATAAAAAAGTTTCATTGTATTCTCCATTAATTTCATTAATATTTTTTATAAGTCCTTTTTCTATATTACATACATAACTATTATTGCATCCGATGATAGTATTATTATTCCAAGTATAGCTATAATAGGAATCTGTCTTTTTCTTATTATTAATTTGTTTTACTCCAATTAATCTTCTTTTTTCATCGTAATTAAATAGATAAGTGTATTCATAAGTGTCTTCACAGTGCTTGGTATTATCATAGTACTTAGTAGTATGTACGATTTTAGTTAATTTTTTGCCTTTTGTTATAATTCCATTTTCTCTTTCACAAGATGTAAAGTTTATACACATAAGTATAGCAAACAAAGCTATTCCAATAAATTTAAAAGTTTTCATTTTTTTTTTAAATCTCCTATAACCTCCCTGTTCCCAAGTTCGGCATTTATAAAAAAATAAGGTGTGGGAACTTATTGTTCTATCCTATAGGTAGGCTTCTCGCATTGCCTTGACACGGGATAAAACAATAGCCCACACCAAAGGATATGTGAAAAGCCAATAATGGCTGTACATACCAACGATGTGGCGCTACTGCTATCATCTTCGTGTCGTGGAAAATTTTGCGAGAATTTACCTATGAAGATAATTCAATAACACCTTTTACAAATAAAGTACTTCTCCGAACAGATTGTTACAATCCTACGGAAAAGCACTTGCAAAGGTAGTAAAAAAGTTTGAATATGTATATATAATTTTTTGTTTTTTTATTTAATACTAAAATTTTGGATTATTTTGCAAATAAAATAACAAAAGAAAAGAGATGCATAATCGCATCTCTTTTCTTTTGTGGTGCCACCAGGAATCGAACCGGGGACACAAGGATTTTCAGTCCTTTGCTCTACCAACTGAGCTATGGCACCAACTTAAAATTTGAAAGTTGAAAGTTGAAACTTGAAAGTCATTCTCCTCTCAACTTTAACGGGTGCAAAGTTACGACATTTATTTGATATAACCAAATATTTTTGATGGAAAATAACAATAAATTTATTGTTGTTTGTTTTTCAGTATTTTATATACCAAATTTTTCAGGGAATTTAGCATTCACATCTTTAAAATAGGCTTTTATTTGAGTCATATCGGCATCTACATTGCCTGTTGGGATGAACTGATCGCCGAGAATTATCTCTTTTTTCTTGAAATCTAGTGCTGCAAAGACGATTGGAATGCCTGCTTTTTCGGCAATAAAGTAGAATCCTTTTTTCCAATCGGGATTGTAACTGCGAGTGCCTTCGGGGGTGATTGCAACGCAAAGTGATTCGTGCTTGTCAAACTCGGCAGCCATGGCGTCGGTCATACGCATCTTTTTGTCGCGCTGGATAGCCACGCCTCCAAGTGCACGCATTAGGTAGCCCATAGGGAAGAAAAACCACTCTTTTTTCATAAAGAAGTTGGCCTTGATGCCAAGTGCGAATTTCACGAAGATGCCAATCATAAAGTCCCAATTCGATGTGTGAGGTGCAACGCAGATTACACATTTGTTAGGAAGCGGTTGTTTGAGGTTGATACTCCAACCATAATATTCAAGTGTTTTATAAGCCCAATTTTTTTTCATAGTTGCGTTTTTTTTAGAAGACAGAATTACATAAGAACATAACTTTATTTATGTTATTTTGTTCTTTTTATATTACGTCTGCAGCTGCGGCAGTATAGATGTGTATTTTTATGTTTTCCGATTTATATAGTGCTTTGCAACATGCTATCAAAGTTGACCCTGTGGTCAGTACATCGTCTATGAGCAATACGGTTTTGTTGGCAAATAGATCAGTATTGTGCAATGCAAATAGGTCTTTCACATTCTCTATGCGTTCTTCGAGCGACTTTTGGGTTTGCGATTCGTTGTTGCGTGTGCGATAGAGGTTGGTTGTTTGTAAAGGAATATTCAATTGTCGTGCTACCTCTGCTGCAATTAGTTCCGATTGGTTGTAACCCCTTTGTGCAATGCGCTTAAGATGTAGTGGAAGTGGTACAATGTAATCTATATGCGCATAGCGTTTGCTTTGTTTTATTTGATTTGCTATAGCTTCGCCAAGTAGTGAGCCAATTGCTTGATAGTTATTGTATTTAAGGTCGTGAATAAGTTGCTGGCTGAGAGAGTTAGTCTCAAATGGCATAAGTGATGAAGCAGTTTCAAAAGGTATTAATCCCATCAATCGTTGCTCAACAATATTACCTTCATATTTGAGCATTGGCGAAACAAATAAATCTTCTAACGTGGTAGATTTGCAGTGCGAGCACACTGCTATTTCGTC
>JAZOMI010000099.1:0-31110 GCA_045653825.1 Candidatus Aphodosoma sp.
TTAAATATTTTTTGACCTATACGCCTAAAAAATTAATAAACAAAAAGGGAATTTATGGAAAACCAAAGTTCTTCATAAATTCCCTTTATTATTAAGTTTTATTTAACTATCACTTTACCTTGATAACGATTACCTGACGCTGTTGTTATATTTACCATATAAACACCAACTTGAGGAAGACCAGTTATCGCGATTGGAGCAACCACAGGTTGTGATGTATAAACACATTGACCAACTGAGTTAAATACCTCAACTACCATTCCGTCGAGTTCTTCAGCAGAGAATGTTGCATTTATCAACAACTCTTCGCCTACTTGAACTGGGTTAGGTGTGAGTACCAATTCAACTAACTCAGCATTTTCAAGACCTACAATAGGAGTTTCTTCCACTGTAAGAGTAAGAACTACCACAGAATCGCAACCATATTGATTTACGAGACTATCAGTATAAACTCCTGATTCGGTAAGTTCTTTACCAGCAAACAAGAACGATTCGCCTTTAGTGATTGTTGTATCAATAGCAAACTCAGTTTCGCCATCAAATACTCCAAGAGTAAGAGTTACGATACTATCGGCACCTGATTCTACTACATGACGTTGTTGATAAATACCTGGTTCTGACAACAAGAATCCATTTTCTTCATAGCTTTCATCACCTGGACACATCATATCAACAATGTTGTTACGTAAAATTGGCAATACATCAATATCGATATTGATAATACTATCATTAGTTGCTAAATCAGCACCTGCTGCATAACGTGTAGCCTCTTTTACGCCAGGAGTCATTTCTGAATAATCAAATGCAAATCCATAACCTTCGTAATCACGTTTTTCAAAACCTGTATCAGTATAATCATAAACGGTTGCAGGCTTAATTGCTACGTTATCGATTGAAATATAAACTGAGTTATTATCAAGAGATTCAGTATAGAATGCAAAGCGGATAGTATCGCCAACATACTTATCTAATTCAATAAACAAACGTTTAAAATCACCGTAATAATCAGCCAATTTATAATCTGCTAACTTGTGATTTGAAATAGTATAAGCATCAGAAGCCAACCATGTAGCACCACCATCAGTTGATATGAGCACATTTACATTATTTTGTAAAGAGAGTAACGCATTAGTATTTGTCACTCTGAGGTCGAATGAAAGCACTGCTCGCTCAGAAACGGCAACTTCTGGACCTACAACCCAACGATATGAAGCTGGAGAACTTGTACCTTTATTTATTGATGTATATAAATAGTGCAAAGTATCACCATTTGACACTACTACGTCAGTAGCAAATGATGAAATAGCACTAAAGTTTGTTGGACGAAGAGCTTTAATATCGTTTCTTACATCATCAATATTACCATCATAACGAGTCCATGCCAATGGAAGTTGTGCATCGTTCACTTTTTGGAAATCTTCAAAGAATGGTAATGTATTAACTTGGAATCCCGAATTAAACTCTAAAGCACGAGACCAAGAAGTCTCTTCACCACACATTGATTTAACATAAACATACAACTCACTAGAATGTGGTAAACCAATAGCTTTAGCCGAACAAACATTAACGGTATCAACAAAAATAAGATTAGTAGCAGTATCGAGTACCACAGAAGTCATCTCTCTATCGGTTACAGCAACAACCCAGCGATCTTGATCTGGCATTGCCTCCCAAGAGATATTAGCAGTAGAGCTTGTGATACCAGATACGCGCAAATTGTAAGGACGTGGACATGCAGGTAATTTAGAGACTACGATATCATCGAGGTAGAAGCGTCCTGTAGGAGAACGGAATGCTATATAACGTGCTGCACCTTCATAAGCATTAAAGTTGTAATAATATTTACCAAATTCTAGTTGATTAGAAGAATTAAATATACCAGGAGCATTAAACGATTGCAAAGCCTCGAATGTCTCTTCTACATTGAATGGGTCGGTAACAACTCCTAACTCGAAACGAGTCGCCGCTGTTGAACTTGCCTCATGAGCCATTTCAAATTCAATTTCAAGATTTTTGATCACCTCTGGCATCAATGGCATAACATAAATCTCTGTTGACTTAATATCCAAAGTAGTATCTCTACTTACTTCAGGAGCATGATAAGTAGTTTGCAAATAAACTTTATTTCCGGAAGCACTAGTATTCCAACAAATCGACACAGGAGTTGATGATAAAGATGTAATACCTATAGCTCTAGTACTAAAATCTTCTTTATATGGTAATTCTACTTGCTCACATGGAGTTTCATAACTGAATATGCTCCAGACACTATCACACGCTGCTTTGATATATACAAAATAAACGGTAGAAGGTGCTACGGCAACTTTCACAGTTGGAGAATTCAATACCGAGTCAATCACTATTGATTCTTCTGCCAATGTCGCAGGATCTTGTTTATCTTCTGTGGAAACTATAATATTCCAATTTGCTATTTTAGCATCGCCCCATTGCAATGTAAGGGTTGTATCCAAAAGTTCAACAATCTCCATATTATAAGGAGCATAGCATGTAGCTTCAGAGATACGCAAACTATCAATTGCAGGAGCATATTTAGGAGTAGCGTTTTGTGTTGTTGTTACAAAACAAGCTGAAAGATTATAATAACCTGGTTCATCAACAATCACTTTAGCAACATAATCCACCCATTCTCCTTTAGTTGTATAACCTTCTGTGAGAATATAAAGATGAGCTTTGCTAGGCACAGAGGTTTGAGAATTACTATAATATCTTGAAAGAGAAGCGCCACTTGGCAAATAGTCTGCAGGCATGAATGCTACCTTAAATTTATGTGCATTATTAGCATCAATAGCACTAAATCGAGTACGGAATGCTACATCATATACACCAGGTTCTTTTATCTCTACAGTGCGATATGCCCAAGATTGAGAAGCTACGCCTACTTGATATACGTTAAGTTCACCATCGCTACTGATATACAATGCTGTATCTTTCACAGCTGCATCAGTACCAAACATCCAACTGTTAGTAGATGTTCCGTTTGTATAGAGTTGCCATTTAGCATTTTCTTCTGCATTGTTAAAGTCTGTAGCATATGGCAATTGTGCTGGTTCTTGGTATGTAAATACTGAGAAAGCATCACTTACATCACTACGAACACCGTCTTTCACAGCATATATAGCAACGTCATATTCAGTTGCTGCTGAAAGATTATCAATAGTTACATTGTTAGTTGTAAATGTTCTTCTGATAGTATCTGTTTCATTTGTAAGAATAACATCATAACTATCAGGTGTACCGATTTGATTCCATTTGAATGACACTGAATTATGTGTAGCTGACACTGATTTAACATTTGCTGGTTTCCACAATCCATCAGTATAATTAACATAAACATCATCAATATAAGCACCACTACCAATAGCTTTAAGAACTATACGCGAATTATTGTCAAAGACTACATTGTATTTTGCGAAATCTATAGCAAGTTCATTCCAAATATATGCCTTATCTGTACCGAAATAATCAAGTGTTACATACGATGATGGATTATTGATATCCTCCAAAATACCAACTTCCAAAGTATAAGTTACAGAACCTAAACTATAGTACAAATGCATAGATAATTTATGAATATCATCAACATTAAAATCTGGAAGAATTGTCAAAGCATCTTTCGATGAAAGAAGAAGATAACGACCAGAACGAACTTGAGTACTTGATGAAGAACTACCTCCTACTGTAATATAAGGGAAACCATTTGGTTTTGAAGTTGCAGCAAGTCCAGCATCATTCAAATTACCTCCTTCAGCTAAAATACCAGAACTATAAGCCTCCCAACAATATGGCAAAATATAAATAGATGATGATTCATATACATTATGACCTTCAAAACTTTCGCTATAAGGCAATGAATTATCGCAACCTAATGTACGAATAGAGATAGCATCAGACCAACTACCTTCGGCACATGTTTGAACAAAGAAGAAATAATTTTTGTTAGCTTTCAAACCTGTGATAGTTGCTGGATTGGTAGTAACCATTGTATCTACATCAGCAATAGCAGGATTAGCTTCGTTGCGTTGTACAGCGATAATACGATATGTTTCAGATGCTGGCGATTGCCATTCGATTGTTGCGGCATCTTCTGTCACCTCAACCAATTTAACACGACGAGGTGTTGCACATGGAGAATATGGCTCAATAACAATATCGTCAAAGTGAATCTTATTATTTGTAGCTTTTTCTGGTGCTGATGTATTTTGACCAGGCATACAACGGAATACGATATGTTTACCCTTATCGCCGTAATCATCAGCAGTATAATTTAAGAAGTTGACTGTATAATAAGTCCACTCTTTTGTTGCTGAATTATAAGGAATAGTGTCAGCATAAACAGCACGATATGTAGTAGGGTCGTAAGGGTCTGTCATCACACCAATTTCGAATGCACCACGATCGGCTGCATGAGTATATGCACGGAATGACACTTGAGCTTGCTCAATAGAATCTACATCCAAAGCTTGAGTTGAAAGATATGATGTAACGATAGTATTAGATTGCAAAGTTGAATTGTATGACGATGCATTTTGCATATACAAACAAACTGAGTCTGTATTCAACACACCGCGACCAGTATTTGATGTATTATATTGGAATGGATATGCTACCCAAACATCAGTTCCTGATTTAATCCAACAACGTAATTCTGCACCTTCGCCAACTTTGCCTCTATATTGCTCGAAATTGTCGGTATAACCCAATGTCATAGGAGCACAATTTGAAACAAATTGGAGAGGTTCTGACCATTCACCAACGCAATTCAATGTAGAATTTACACCTTGAACATATACGTAATAATCTGTATTAGCAGCAAGACCCTCGAGTGTACATGGCATTGCAGTAACAGCTTTTTCCATCACAACCACATTTGCAGTATCTTCTGCATTAGGGTTGATTTTCTTAGTTGCAACCTTAATATTCCAAGATGTCTCATTTTTAGTTTCCCAATGAAGGATTGCAGAGTGGTGAGTAATATCTTTCACTTCAAGACCACCAATTTTTCTACAATCAGGCATCTTATCTACTTTCAAATTATCAAGCCAGAAATATCCATCTGTAGAAGAAGTTAAAGGTGTATGCAATCCCGCACGGAAAGCAATATGTTTACCCTGACCTTGATATTTATCAAAAGACACAAGAATTGGGAACCATTTTTTCATCTCGGTAAGCTCAACTCTTTCAATCAATGTAAACAACTTATCGTTAGTAGGAACACTTGTCCAATACACTTTTGGATCAAGGAAGGTACTATCAATATACTCCAACACACCAATTTCAATATATCCAACATCTGGTGTTTTTGTAGTCCAACCATAGAACGAAATTTGCAAATTATTGATAGGTTCATCCATTTCTGGAAGTATTGCATAAGAATATCCGTTTTTACCTGAATACATACGGAATACCCTACCCTCTTTTGTTCCTGTATTGTAATCATAACAATCTGAACCGTCATAAACACGTGGCAATGTTGATGACGAAGTACCTGCTTTTACTGTCCAACAATCAGGAGTAGCATCTTTACCATACTCATCAAATCCCATTTCATAAGGAACTGTGAATGTATCAGGACAAGGAGTGCGGAATTCTAACATTTGTGACCAATTACCTACGCAATTATCAGTTTTTGCTTGCACAAATACATAATAATTAGTAAGAGGTTTAAGACCCGTAAGAGTATAAGGATTAGAAGTAACTTCACCATCAAAAACAGTTGCAGTAATAGTATCAATACCTTCCCAATCTACCTCTTCATCATACACTTTAAGATTCCATTTTGTCTCTTTGTTACCTTTCACCCAAGAGATAACAGCATCTTTATTTGTAAGTGCATCTACATTAAGCTTTGTAACCTCTGCACATTCACTGACAAAATCAATTTCTATATTATCTACATAAAGTTGAACAGTTTTAGCCATATTACTACGGAAAGCAATATAACGACCTTCACCTTGATATGAAGAGAAAAAAATAAAGAATTTTTGCGAAACTTTTATTGTTTCCACTTCTACATCCGCCACTTTCACAAATGTCTCAGGATCATTAGGATCAGTCATAACACCCACTTCTATCGCACGTCCATATGAAGTTGTTGTAGAATTCACATGAGCATAGAATGTCATAAGTAATGTACGAAGTTCAAATGCATCATCTAATTTAGGCATTACAGCATAAGCATCTCTGTATGAAGAAGTAGTATTGAAATACAACGAGTTTTTCTTCACTTCAGAAGGAATAGTTGTACCAGTAGCTGCACTCCACACTGTATTGGCAACATACGGAACATACGCAGGAGTTGTCTTTTTAGTATTATATAAGAACCAACCTTTAGGTGCACCTTTATTAGTACCAGTTGTTTCTTCTGTGAAATCATTACCAGAAGGAACAAACAAAACATCGTGAGTAGTAAACTCTTCAGGCAAAGTCCAATCGGTATAACCATCAGCCAATACTGAGCGTACAAACACATAATATGTTGTAGCTGTATCAAGACCATTTACAGCACAATAAGGTGATGTTACCTCAATTGATTTCAGTGGTTCGCCAGTTCGTGTATTTGTAGTATAGAGTTCAACTTCCCATTTATTTCCACCAGTTGCAGCCCAACTAAATTGAGCAGAATTAACTGTTATAGCACTGCAACGAACACCTTCTGGGAGATTGTCTTTTTTAAGAGAATCAATTTGAAGGTCATCAATATAATGTTTAACTATATTATATGACGCAGTTGTTCCTCCTCCATAAGGATTCTCTTCTGGAGAGATCAACACAATATATTTACCATTACCTACATAATTCTCGAACGAAACAACGTGTTGTTGATATGTAACATATTGTTTTGAGAATGGATAAATAGTATCCACAGGAACATAATCAGCAGTATCTGCAGTTTCACATACAGCAACAATCAACCCTGGATTATACATTTCAGGTTTATTTGTAGAAGTGCTACCAAGATGTGTATACATCCAGAATGAGAATTGAACATCTTGAATACGTTGAACATCTAATTGTGGGAAAATAACATACGCATCAGCACCTTCCTTATGCGAAAACTCAATAGACACATAAGATGTTCCACTCTGTGCATCTAATGTACAATTATATTTCGCCGTAGTAGCAAATTTTACATTACTATTAACAGACCACTCTGCAGGAATTGTCGCTTTTGAACCAACAAGATAATCGCTAAGGTTATCGTGCATACCTACAGTCCAAACCTTCTCAGTTTCAATTTCAATAGGATTAGGTATCCAAGCACCACATTCTGATTGGAGATATACATAGTATTTAGAATTAGGCTCAAGTGTGTTGATAGATACAAAAGTTGTATCCACTGTCATATCAATCAAAGCAGGTTGAGTTAAGCCTACTGAATCTAATTCAGTTTTAGAAACTTTCACATTCCATGTTTTAGACATACCCATTTCGGTCCATGATAGTTCAAAGTCACGACCTGTGAGTTTTTCAATAACAGGCAATTGAGGTGCAAAACAACCTATTTTATTAAGAGTTACATCGTCAATCCACACGTAAGTAGTTTTATCGGCACTACCACTACGAAAAGCCACATACTTACCATAATCACCGTATGCATCACCTTCATAATCTTTCAAAGACACAGAAATATGTTGCCACTCTTTTACTTGAGAAGGAGATACAGTATGCAATGGAGTAAATGTAGAAGGGTCGGCTGGATTTGTAAGCACACCAACAACCAATTCAGTAGAATATGTTGAACTTGGAGTTTTATCAGAATAGATATAGAACGACACGGCCATAGTACTAATATCCTCTACATCAAACTGAGGTGTATAAGCGTATGCATACTTATCTGTTGCCGAATAAAATTTCAACGATTTACGACCACTTACAGCTTCTGTTGTAGTATCAATAGCAGGAAGATAACTCACAGAACTACTTGATGTTCTCCAACAATCTAAATCGCGGAAATAATAATTTTCAAAATCATCGAAATATGGAGTTGACCAAACGTCACAAATAGTTGTAAAATCAAGAGTTGCATAAGCACTTGTATCACCATATTCACAATCGGCTAATACATACGCGCGATAATTTGAACCTGGGTTAAGATTGTTAGCATCATAAACATTAACCGTTTTATTTACAGGCATTGTAGCCTCGGTTACAAACTCTAAAATCTCATCTTTACCTGTTTTAGTATCTTTTTGTTGTAATATTTTATACAACTTGATACGAGTGTTTACTGCAACAGAATCTGTATTCCATGTGATTTTTGCAGTAGATTGCGACAAGTCGGCAATTGCTAAATTGGTAGGTACATTAACACACGCACGACTATTAGCAAGAATAATATTATCAATAGCAGTAACATCACCACCATTGTTTTTTGCTTCAAATTTGAGTTGGAAGGTAGCCGACTTCAACGTATCAGGAATGATAATTTCTTCTTGAGAGAATTTTTTCATTCTCGCTGAAGTTTCAAACAAAACAACCCATGCTGTATCAGGACGGACACGAGCATAAACAGCAAAATCATTCAATTTGCCATCAAATTGTTCATTACGATAAGAGAAACGGAAAATTGGTTCAATCACTTCAGCTATATCAATAGGTGAAGTCACCAACGCTGAAACTGCATCAAGAGCAGAGCCCGAAAGGACAGCTGCACTATCAGCCACAACCCAAGAATTGCTTTGAGTAGTAGATTCTTGAGTCCATTCAGTTGGTATATCAACATCAAATGTTGCATCGATATACCGATACTGTGCGTTTATGAACGATGTGCATAAAACCGCAATCAGTAGAAATAAACTTTTGCGTAAGAAAGCATTCATAACGTTTTAAATTTAAAAGTTAGTATTTTATTTAATTTGTATTTTATAAACAACAGTCTGATTTTCTGTTTCGATTTGCAAGAGATATAGGCCACTCATTACTGGAGCTTTTATAATATCATTACTTACTACATCATAAGTTTCGAGCAACTGTCCTGTAATAGTATAGACACCAACTTTTGCATAACCTATATTAACAAATTCAATATTAGCCCCAGATTCCAATAACGTTGAAGCTATCAACATCTCGTCTGACAATATATCATCAATAGAAGTGTTCACTCCCGGACATATCTCACATGTACGAGCCACAACTCCATCATCTTTACGTTTCAACACTACATAATAACAATCTACTCCATCAAATTCATCTGTTCTTAAGTAAAGATAAGAATTTGTCTCTCCCTCCAACTTCTCGTCATTTCGATACCACTGATATTCAGTAAACGAATATCCACCATTATTTGCAGTATCATATATAGCAATAAGATCATCAAATTTAGCATCCAAAAGCGATGAACTATAATATATGTCAAAAACAAATGACATCGAAACATCACCACACAACAAATTTTCATCTTTCAGAACCAAAGTTGCATTATACTTATTTGGTCGACAAAGATTAGGTATCTCAACAGCAAAATAATCATTACTACCATCAAAAAGTACATCTACCACATCTCTAAAACCAGCCCCTTTAGCAAAATCATCAAATAATATCGAATATGAAACTGGCACTCTTTGATTATCGCCTGAGAAAGCATAATTAACAAACAAACTATCATCATCGGCACAAGCAAACAAACCATCGGTGTATAATTCAACTGCAATAGGATCTATTTTTTCGAGATATAAAGTGATAATACTATCACAACCATTAATTGTTATCAACGAATCTACATATACACCAGGAGTACGCAATGTATCGCCCGAAAATACTAAATAATTATCACCACATATAGTATCGTGTACATCAACAGCGTATGTATCCAAAATAGTCAAATTGAGTATTATAGTACTATCGCATCCTCCCCACGATTGAACTGTTCGAGTATATTGACCTGCCGTTGTGATAACTGTATCTACCAACGTGTAACTTTCACCAACACAAATTTTCTCATCCAATTCCACAACAGTATCTTTCAAAATAGGCATTTTCACTTTGAGATACAAAGTATCAGAGCAAAGATTATCACACAAACCAGCAACCAGCATCACCTCATGCTCTTCGCCATCATTAGGCAACCGCACTTCAGGTGTTTTGCTCATACTTGTCTGCCCATTGCCAAAATCCCAATATAGCGTTTCTATTGGGTCTTCGCTTGTTCCAATTTCTCCCGTGTTCCTATCTTGAGTATATATATACGAAGTACTATTGAATTTTACAACCGATTGACAATAATTTACCTCTACCTTATATTCAGCTTGAGCTTTAGGGAAACGAGGTATTGCATTAGCCTTAAGGGTAAAGAAGCAGTTTTCATCCTCAGGATAAATAATATCTACCTTGTAAGTCGTCGTATCATCAGGGTTTACATCAAAGACAATAGAGTCGCTCAAAATTGGGGCACGATCATCAACTGGTGTTTTAGGGTCATCATATGCTTTATACCAACGATAATTAAATCCTTCAGGAGCGATAAATTGAGTTGTAGGGGTTTCACCACAATTTATACCATCCAATTTACCAGACGTACAACCCAATGTGAAATAGACATAAGCATAGTGAGCTGAATAGGTACAGCCAAAAACAGATATTTTAATTTTGATTTTCTGCCCGTGGAAGTCTTCAAGATTCAAACCGAGCGTGGTCCAATCTTTCCATACTACCACGTTACTACCATTTTCAATAGTAGTCCAACCATCAATATTCTTCTTAGCATAGAAATCGGCACCCGCACAAGCAGGGTCAACCTCATAACCATTTTCATCAAATATTTGCAATTTCACCCTTGGTTGGGCTTCACGAGGGTGATTTGGGTCTTGGAATACAATAGCATATTTCAACATCAACACACGTGCCGTAGCAGTATCTACTAAATATTCGTATGTCGCAGTTTCGGCATGGGCATTGTCCCAACTACCAAGGCGAACACTCGCTATTTCACCATCAGGAATAGTTTTGAGCACACCATTGGTCCGAGGATCGCGCTCGCCAGGCAAGAAGTGTATCGTGTGACGCGAACGAACTGAAGCATATCCATAGTCCAAAATACCTTTATTTTGTGCTGGATTAGCTACAGTACCATAAGTACAATTCGAAGAGTCAATTTTCAAGTAATCGATACACAACGCATCATAAACCAATATTTTAGGAAATAGCACCCAAATACCAGTATCATTGCCAGTTGCATTATGACAAATAGCACGCAACCAAAAATCATAAACACCATTAGCCAAACCTGTTAACACAAGTGAATCTTGTCTTATGCCCGATTGCATTTGCCATTGTGTATCAGTATGACGTTTATATCGTAAAATAAACTCATCAGCCGACGACTCCCATTTAATTGTCGCCATCGACCCTTTACTATTAACTTTAAGATTTGTTGGCTTTTCGCACGAAGCTTTAGCTATCTGAATATTATCGATAGCACCACCAGGAGGAATAGCCTTAGCCGAAGTATTGTTCCACGCAAACACCAATTTGTATTTAGTTACACCATCAGAAGTGATTTGTGTAGTTGCGCGTTGCCATACTGAAGCGTTATTCAAACGATCTACCTCTGTATCAACATCTTTAAATTTCAACACATTATCTGCTATCGATTTAGGTAGATCAGGCGAAGTGAGCGACAACACTTTTTTTGTAGCACTATCCATCCATGCCACATAAATAGCACTCGAACCCTCGCCATAAGCCATCCAGTCAAAAGCGACATCATAGGTACCAGCAGGGAGTTCAATGACTCGCCAAGCGAGAATAGTATTTTCAGAATTAGTATATGACGCAGTTGCGCCACCATCCGAACTGACATACATAGAGCGTTTACCCTCACTCGCCTCTGCTTCGCCTATATACCACAAATTCTTGAGCCTACCAGGCTCAAGATTAGGATTATAATTCAATGTCCACTTCGCGTTTTCTGCATCGTTTTCAAAATCGCAAAGATATGGTAATGTGATAGTCTCAGCATTGAGAATACCCACCGCCAACATAATTACCAAATACAAAAAAATACGTTTCATATAGTAATATTCTATAATTACTTAACTAAAATTTTATAGCTATAACGACTTTCTGCTGTGATGATTTCCATAATATAGATACCAGCCTTATCAGGCATCAATATTGATGCAGAACCATCGACTTTATAAGAGCCATAAAGGTTGCCTAACACCGACCAAATACGCACTTGTGCTGGCTCTTCTGACTCAATTTCATGCACTTGACGCACATTATACACCGTAAGATCTTGATTCGACATATCGAATTGCTTTGGCGTAAATGCACATGTAAATTGTGAAACTCCATCGCTAACACGAGTCAAACAAACCTTATATTCGGCATTAAAATCTAGATCTGTTGCAGAATATAAAATTGATGTATTTGCCCCATGGATAGTATCACCATTCACAAACCACTGATAAGCATTAAAATCGAAACCACCATTATAAACACTATTCTTCACTGCTATCACATCATTCCAACGTTGAGTAAGTACCGAAACGCCATAACGAACATCAAGAGTAACCGTTATTGAATCATACCCTACATAACCATCCGACATATCGAAAAAGAATGTATAAACACCTGGCAATACATCCTCTGGCATCGGTATATCAATCGAATTATTGCCTTCGTAACGCAATGTAATGTCAGTGAAATTTGCTATTTTAGCACTATCATCAAATATAATATTGATATCTCGAGGTTCTCCTTTAATTATATCAAATGCCAATGGTATAATTTCCTCATCATGACATACCTCAATATAAGCGGCTGTCTCAAACTCAAGAAGTTGCAATACACACAAATGCAATGTAACATTACTATCGCAATCATTAACAGACTTAAACATCTCTTCATAATCGCCACTCTTAGTTAAAGTTTGTGAACCAAATTGATACTCTTCACCCATAATTATGGTGTCATTAACCTCAACATCATAAACAGGATAATCGCCAACTACCACAACTACCGAACTATCACATCCTGAGAACTTAGATTGATACAAATAAAGATAAGAACCTGGTTCTACAATTGTATCATTTTCTAAAAATATAGTATCGCCTTGACATTTAAATGCCTCATACGAAGTAGAAACGTGACCTATAGCAGGCACATCAAGCTCAAACCACAATGTATCGGTACACAAATCGCCACACAAACTTGCCACAAGATAGCAACTATCGTAATGATACCCTTCATTTGGCACAGCCAAAACTGGATTTAATTCCATAGAAGTCTGACCATTACCAAAATTCCAATATACAGCATCCACTTTATCACCAGAACGACCTTCATCGGTAATAATACAACTAGTATTGTTAAATGTCACATAATTCTGACAATCTTTAGGAGTATGTGTATATGTCATCTCGGCAAATGGGAAACGAGGGATAGCACATGCTTTCAAAGTAAAATAACAACGTGATTCAGTAGGATAAATAACATCTACAAGATAATGAGTTCTATCGCTAGGATCTACCTCCATTACTCTCTCCCTCCAAATTGTAGTTGTATCAGTTTCAGTGTACCACTTATACAAGAACCCATTAGGAGCAATAAATTCATTTGTAGGATATTCACCACAATTCATACCTTCAAGTGTACCCACAGTACAACCTATAGTAAAATAAGCATAACCAAAGTGTCCACCTTGATTACAATCATACGTTGTAAGACGAATTTTAAGGGTACGACCATCGTATTTTTCAAGATTCAAACCTACGGTTGTCCAATCACGCCAACGAATAGGCATTGTAGAAGATTGCTTAGGGAAATATGTATTCCACACTGTAGTGTCATTACTTGCACGAAAATCGGCAGCACCACACAAATCATCTACCATCTTACCATTTTCATCCAAAATTTCCAACGTGAAACGCGGTTGTTGATTAGCATTATGATCAGGGTCTTCCAAAACCAAAGCATATTTCAACAACATGATTGACGCTGTTTTTACATCAACAGTGTAATCGTATGTGATAGATTCTGCTTTAGAACCTGTATCCCAGTTACCCAAACGCACTGATGCAACTGCACCATCGGGAATTGTCTTCAAAGCTCCACCAGTTCGCTCATCGGTCTCACCAGATTTATAATGTATGGTATGACAAGATAAATCAGAATCATAACCAAAATCTCTCTTCCCCTTATTTTTTTCTGGTTTATCAAAATCACCATAAGTACAATAAGCTTTATCCAAAGTCAAAAAATCCAAACATTGGGCTTCATACACAAATGTTATAGGGAAATATGCCCATATAGTGGTATCACTTCCACATATAGCACGAAGTTTGATTTCATATACCCCATTTGGAATATTATTTATTGAAACTTGATTTGTCTTTATATCTTTTACTTCAGTCCACACACTATCACTCTCTTTAAGATATTTCATTTCATATTCAGGAGCAGTTCCCGACCATGAGAATGTTGCAACTTTACCATTACCGATCGCAGTTAAATCAGTAGGCAAACCACAAGCCGAACGACCTAACTCAATATTATCGACACATGCTCCTGGATCGAATGGTTCTGAATTTTTATTTACCCACACAAACGCAAGACGATAATTACCATCCTCTGGACAATATAATTTAGCTGTGCTATGAGTCCAAGACACACGACCATACATTACACTATCACCACCATTTAAATTCTTAACCATCGACACTTTAAACCATGTAGGCCAATCACCATGTCCGGTGTAAAATCCTAACGATACCATTCTTCCATAGACTAAATCATAAGCTTCAGGCACCCATGCCACATACAATTCTGCCATATCTTCTTTACCCAATCCTTTCCAATCAAATGCCAAATCATAACTACCAGCCGATAACGAAAAAGAACGGTATGCCACAACAAAATTATCCTTATCGGTATAACCAGCATTCACACCTTTATCAAAGGAAATATACATAAAATTACCCTCATCATCATCCATCGATATAAATGGTTTTCTAATTACCCATTTATTCTCGAAATTAACAGTATTGCCAGCATTCAAAACCCAATTTGCATTCTCCGACTCCGACTCAAAATCACAATTATATGGCAAAGAAACATTTTGAGCCTCTATTATTAAACTAAAAACTACAAAAATAAGAGATAAAAATAATCGTACAATTTTCATAATAGCACTTATTTTAGAAATTCAAAAAATAATTACAATAACAAAATAAGAGTAACCGATAGAAAAAACTATCGGTTACTCTTATTTATAAATATCTGAAAATAAACTACTTGACCCCCCCCCCGTTGATTTTTACCAACGAATTAAACAATAATATGTCAACGCATAAGAAAGCCATAATTGATTATTTACAATAATAAATTTTGTTTCGAATTGCAAATTTAATATTTTTTTTTCAAACAATCAACTTTTTTACAAAAAAAGTAGAGACGCAAAATTTTGCATCTCTACTTTCATTATCTACATTTTTTAATCTGTTATCTGTAATCTATGAATTATGCTTTACCAGCAGAACCGAGCACATTGTTTACTTTGTGCATATAAAGTTTTTTGAGTTCTTCGCGAGCAGGACCAAGATATTGACGTGGGTCGAATTTATCAGGGTTTTCAACCATGAATTTGCGAACAGAAGCAGTCATTGCAAGACGACCGTCAGAGTCGATGTTGATTTTGCAAACTGCCGATTTAGCTGCTTCGCGAAGTTGTTCTTCTGGAATACCGATAGCATCTTTGAGTTTACCGCCGTGAGTATTGATGATTTCTACATACTCTTGTGGAACTGAAGATGAGCCGTGGAGCACGATAGGAAAACCAGGGATTTGTTTTTCGATTTCGTGAAGGATGTCGAAACGCAATGGTGGTGGAACGAGCATACCGTTAGCATCGCGAGTACATTGAGCAGGAGTGAATTTGTTAGCACCATGAGATGTACCGATAGAGATAGCAAGTGAGTCGACACCTGTGCGTTTTACGAAGTCAACTACCTCTTCTGGACGAGTATATGTGTGGTGTTCTGCCACTACATCGTCTTCGATACCTGCAAGTACGCCAAGTTCGCCTTCTACTGTAACACCGTATTGGTGAGCGTATTCAACCACTTTTTTAGTGAGTTCGATGTTTTCTTCGTAAGAGTGGTGTGAACCATCAATCATTACAGAAGAGAAACCCATGTCGATACAAGATTTGCAGAGTTCGAATGTATCGCCGTGGTCGAGGTGAAGACAAATTTGAGGTTTTTCCCAACCGAGTTCTTTTGCATACTCAACAGCACCTTGTGCCATATAACGAAGGAGTGTTTGGTTGGCATATTTACGTGCACCACTTGACACTTGAAGGATTACAGGAGATTTTGTTTCTGCACAAGCTTGAATAATTGCTTGCATTTGTTCCATGTTGTTGAAGTTGAATGCTGGGATTGCATAACCGCCTTCTACTGCGCCTTTGAACATCTCTTTTGTGTTCACAAGACCTAATTCTTTATAACTTACCATACTTAAAACAATGCACAATGCATAATGCACAATGCACAATTAAATGCACTAACATTATTCATTGCTGGTTATTATTTAAATTATACTTTGTTAATTTTGATTTGGCAAAGATACAAAAAAAAGTTGAAAGTTGAAAGTTGAAAGTTGAAATTTATTCCTCTAAACTTATTTTCGGAGATCAAATACGTATGCCACAGAAAGTTTTACTGTGCCTTGTGTGAAATATGGTTTCATACCTGACACTGGTAATGTAAATTTATATTCGTTGAAATTGTCGTTATTAAATCCATGTTGGTACGATAATCGTCCTTGCAAACCTTTCCATTTGAATGCCATACCAAGTTCGGCTGCAATCTCGCAACGCACTATACGTCCGTCTTTACCAAACACATTCTTTTTCTCATAAGTAACTGGTTTATGTACACCTACAGGCACATTTTCGGAATAATTCTCCCATGCCCAATCTTCGCCATGAAAACCACAAGTAAATACTGGTCCAGCGAATAGCGACACTACATATTCGTTTTTAATAGGAAAATTTACATAAAAATGAAATGGTACATTGAGATAGCCTAATTGACGTTTGAAACGATTATCAACACTCGTTTCCGTACTATCGTTGCTATAGCCTAAATCCCAACGCATTGTACGCATTTCATACATCACTGCAGCATCAAAACCCCAACGATTAGTTACGTCCATTTCGAACAACATACCTACATGCAATCCGCCACCTGGTATCATACTAACGGTTGCCGATTTATCGATATTGGTAATCGTTCCGTACGACATTGATGGACCACCAATAAAACCTAATTTTTGAGCGTTAACCTCAATGCACAATGCACAATGCACAATGCACAATAATATCAACGTTAATCGTTTCATATTTTCTTAATAAATTTTAATAACTAATAATGCTCCTCAAGGCGTTGCCATTGGGCTATGCACTTTTAGGCTTTCAGCCTGTTTTGGGTTTTCTATTTAAAAAGCACTTGTGGAGCTTTTGCTGCTTCGGCATCGGCTTTGAAGTAAGCAACTAATTCAAAACCAAACATACTACTAAAGATATTGTTTGGAAAACGACGAATCATAGTGTTATAAGCCTGCGCTTTAGCATTATAGCCTTGACGTGATACCTGAATACGATTTTCAGTTCCTTCGAGTTGTTCTTGAAGGTCGCGGAAGTTTTGATTTGCTTTCAAATCAGGATAGTTTTCGGTAATCATCATCAAACGTCCAAGAGCTGAATTGAGTTCGCCTTGCGCTACTTGATATTCTTCAAATTCTTTGCGTGAAAAATTGTTGACATCCAATGTGGTTTGGGTTGCTTTGGCACGAGCTTCAACAACAGCCTCGAGTGTTTCACTTTCGTGTGCCGCATAACCTTTCACTGTAGCCACAAGATTTGGAATCAAATCAGCACGACGTTGATATTGGCTCTCTACGTTTGCCCATTCTGTTGTAACGGCTTCTTGTGCTGTTACCATGCGATTGTATGAGTTAACTACCCATAAAACCATTATTGCCACTACTGCAGTAACAATAATTAATAATAATTTAGTTCGATTTAACATACTATTTAAGTTGAAAGTTGAAAGTTGAAAGTTGAAAGTTATTACCCCCACCCCCTGAGGTGCCTATCTGTTGACCATTGACTGTTGACTGTTGACTGTTGACCGTTGACTGTTGACTGTTGAAAGTTGAAAGATTTAACGCCGAATGGTTAATTGTGAATTGTGAATTATGCATTGTGCATTGTTAAAACCTTCCACCAGCTCCACCACCTCCAGAGAATCCACCACCAAAACTGCCACCTCCAGAAAATCCGCCACGACTACCTCCACCTCGCGAAACTATTATAATAGGTATTATATATGGTATCACTTTGCGACAATGGCAATTTGCACATTCATGCACTTTCTCACCACGACCTGATGACAACGATGTTGCAGGCATTATTATTCTATCACTAACAAGACTATAGGTTTTTGCTCCACACTGTGGACAAATACCATATTTTGTTGTCATCTTCTCATACGCCAACACTTTATAATTGTCACATACATTGCATTTCCACACATCGTAATCAATACTTTTAACACGTTCTTCGGCTTGTTGCTTAAAATTGAGATATTGATCTTCTTCTGTCTCCGAAAGCAATCGCATCGAACTACCACAATGGTCGCACATCAAAGGTCGCTCACGCAATTGTCGGCACAATCGTTTACCATAAAAATACAAAAATAATAACGGAAAAGGAAAAACGAACGACAATATTTTCATTCCATCAACAGTACCTTTCACACGATAATATTGTACATTATTTTCGCCTTTCAAATTTTGAGTTTTTTTATACAACAATACCGCAAATATAATCAACAACACAAATCCTAATGACAGATACAAAGTAATAATCTCAACCACAACCACTCGTGGCGAATCTATATTTAAGAGTAACTCTTCGCGAGCAGCATCAGTGGTCAAGCGACCAGCAATATCTTGCAACCCTACCACAAAAGCCTCATCAACTCTACCCTCTCGCATCAATGGAAATATATCTTCGTCGAGCAACGAATTGAGATAAGCATCAGGTAACAAACCCTCGAGGCCCAAACCTGTTTCAAATTTCATTGCTCGAATATCCACTACATAAAGCCACAAAAGTCCTGTATTTTTGCCCTCTTTGCCAATGCGCCAAGTATTGAATAGATTATAGGCAAAATCGTACTCATCATCACCCTTAATACCTGACACAATGACCACCGCAACCTCTACCCCCACTTCACGATCGAGCATAACACAGATATTGTTCAATTCGGCACGTGTTACCGATGACAACACACGCATCTCATCGCTAACATAACTATTCTGTTCCGCAGTTTTAGGATTATATACCTGCGAAACATTTAGTTTTTCGGCACTAACGACAGAGGCAAAAAACGCAAATACTATAACAATCCAACAACGCATCAATAGTTCAATACTTCCATTAAATCAATATCGAAAATAAGAGTACTATATGGAGGTACAGAAAAATTACCATACAAACCTTTACTACCACTAGCACCATAGGCCTTTTCATGAGGTATATATATACGCCAATACGATCCTTGTGGCATACGAGACATAACCTCTTGCCAACCTTCGATTACATCCGAAAGATAGAACGATACGCCAAGACTATCAGTATAATCGAATTGTGTACCATCAACTAACCAACCGGAATATTTAACCCTTATAGCACTCGACACACCAACTACTGGATCGATTGTTGGTTTAGGAATAGCACCATAACCTGTATGATATTTTTCAATCAACACACCAGAAGGCAAAATTTCTACCTCAACAACATTGGTGTCTGTGCCCAACTTATCGCGCTGAGCAGTTATCCACTCTTCGTTATAATCTTTCCACGACATAAAACGCTCGTCGCAACCTACAAGAGCAACAATAACAAATAAAAAGAATAATATTTTTTTCATATTTTAGAATTTTAGACACGAGATACAAGATACTAAAGTCTTTTTATAGATTTGGCACCATCAAATTTAATAATTTACCTACCACAAATGGAACAAAAAAAGTCACAATTGAGACAAAACACATATATTTATTTCGATTTTCTTCACTAACATCAACAACACCTTCCGACATCACCCACACTAAATAGAAAACATAGACATAGAAAAAACTTACAAAAAACAGATTTGGAAATATTGCTTGTAAAATTTTCACAACAAAAATCACCGACATCATCACACCCACCATCATCGACATATTGCGATCTGCAACTGTATCAACAAACCGCAGCGTGATCCATCGTACCAAACCAAACAATGCACCATAACTAACAACAAACGAAAGACAATCAAATATCACACGCACACACGATGTTGCAATATTAAAACCAGAATGAAAAAGAGCCCCTACAAATGCTACAACCAACAACACCTCGACAAGAGGCATAACAAAATGTTTGAATACTGTTTTCCCATAAAACGTATTCAATAACGCCTCATATCGCAACGTAGCATCTGGTTTCGAACAGATACTCCAAACCAATTGTAATGCAAATTTATATCGTTCCATTTTTAAGCCATTCTATTTCTTCTGCCCAAAGTGATTCGTCGGGAGTTTCGAGGATGAGCGGTATATTATCAAAACGAGAATCTTTCATAATTCGTTCAAATGGACTTGCACCCAACAATCCATTACGCAGAGTTTCGTGACGGTCAACTCTTGACGCCAACTCTTTTTTCGAATCATTAAGATGCATACCTCGCAAATACTTGAATCCTACCACTTCATCAAAATGACGCCAAACTTCATCAAACCCTTCCTCCGACAACAAATCATACCCTGCAGCAAAAGCATGTTGAGTATCAATACAAACACCGACACGCGACTTATCATCGACTAAATCAATTATCGTGCGCAAATGCTCAAAACGATAGCCCATATTCGTACCCTGACCAGCAGTATTTTCCAACACAGCAGTAACACCTTGCGTCTTATCCAATGCAATATTTATACTCTCGGCAATAATCTTAAGACAATCATCTTCCGATATTTTCTTAAGATGCGACCCCGGATGAAAATTCAATCTATCCAAGCCCAATTGCTCACAACGATGCATCTCTTCGATAAACGATTTACGACTCTTATCCAACGATTCCGCATCAGGCGAACCAAGATTAATCAAATAACTATCGTGAGGCAATATTTGCGCTGCAGTATAACCATATTCAGAACAACGAGACTTAAACAATTCGATAGATTTCTCGGTCAACGCAGGCGAAAACCATTGACGTTGATTTTTAGTAAACAACGCAAATGCCGTTGCGCCTATATTATGTGCATTCAACGGAGCATTCTCCACTCCACCTGATGCACTTACATGTGCTCCTATATACTTATTAAAATTCATAATTCTTAATTCTCAATTCTCAATTCTCAACTCTCAACTCTCAATTCTTAATTCTCAATTCTCAATTCTCAACTCCCTATTTAACGTATTTCCGTTTTCTATTCCAAAAGAATACTCCACCAAAAATAGAGAGTAATACTATTGGCAACAATGTATTTATCCATAACCACATATCTCGCTGAGATTCTACTACTGCACGATTCAATAATCGCAAATCCACGCGACGATTACGAAGTTGCATCACCCCCTCATCATCAGTTAAATACAGCATCGTATTCACAATAAAATCTTTATTACCATGAGTTTGGCGTGTAACCCTATCATAACCAAGTGGTACAAGCATCAAACCCTCACGATGTTGCTCTATGTCGTTTCGAATAACATCTCCATCTGCCACCACAACCATCCTTGTTGAGACACTGCGGTTAAACACTTTATCTACCGCCAAACCAGTAGGCACCATACGATGCTTATATATCGATTCAAACTCTCCTTCTAAAGCTACTGCCACAGGCACATACTGAGTAGTAAAATACTCTTTAGGCTCAACATTTATAGCTCCCATCACATCAATCTCTGTCGGAGCCACATGTACATGACTTGCATTACTCGTAATCAACAACACCTCTTTACGCACCCCTATCGTATCACCCACAATTTCTATACCCGACGCAAAATCAGCTTTTACAGCTTGTAATGTTTTAGTAATCGGATGATATGGCGACCCTTGCAACAAAGGCATATAAAACCAAGGTATTGGTTCAAATCGAGGTTCTTCATCAGGACGAGCCACATTTATAGGCATATATGCACACTGCATATCTTCTACTATCGTTGGCGTCAAACGTACGCCATAACGAAATAGCATATCGTTCAAATTCAAATCCAAACCAATCAAAGGTGTAGCTCCTCCTTCCGACAACATCTCATTCGACATTTGCGCACCATCCAATAGCCACAACACACGTCCACCACGCATAATGTATTGATCAATAATAAATTTATCACTCTCGCTATATGCAGTCATAGGTTTTGCCACAATAATAGCATCATATCCATCAAGTATCGAAGCATCAGTACCAATCACCCCTCTATCCACCTGAAAATATCGACTTAAAGCATCACTTGCATCGTATGTATATTCTTCGGCCAACTCACCATGCCCCTCAATGAATGCAACCTTACGAACTTCACGTCTGTTCAACACTCTAATTGCATCTACGAATAAATATTCCAAATCAGCAATAGCGCTATTGACAGCAACTTCACCTGATTTTTGAGCTGATGGTTGCATCAAACAAATAGCCATTGTATCACGACTACTACACACCTCTGCCCAAGGGAAAATCACTTGTTCCGACATCTTACCGCCACGCTCACGCACCGTAACACTCATACCTCGCAATCCACGTTCTTCTAATCGTGCATATTCGGCATAACGCTCTTCATCGGTTGTCGCATTATTAGGATTATATAATTCCACCAAAAGTTGTTCTGATGCATACATATTCAACTCTCGCACCATATCTTCAGTCGAACGACGAAGACGCAACATATTGGCATCCAACTCTCCATCAAGATACAACTTCACCGTCAATGGCTCTTGCATCTCTGCAACCAAAGCCTTTGATGCATCTGACAACGAATAACGCCCCTCCGCTGTCAAATCAACACGAAAAAATAGCGTCTTAGTGAATACCAACACCAAAACTACTACAACAAACACAACACCAATAATTATTTTATTCCCTAATTTCATATCAATCCACATTATTAAAATTCCCTATTCTAACCCATCCATTCAGCAACCCTCTTCATAGGATAGCCCTACCTATACCCCAAAAAACACTACTCCCCCTTATTCAAAATAATCAACGCCCCTATCACACCAGGAATCCAACCTAGACAGGTAAGAATAAATATAATCAAAAACGAGCCACAACCCTTATCGACTACAGCCAAAGGAGGAAATATTATTGCTAATAAAACTCTTATCAATGACATACCAAATATTATTTTTATTTTTTTTGAAATCTATATGGAGAGCGTACGCGCTTCAATGTTTTATTTATCTCACCCAATGCACCTTTCTCCTCTTTTTTATTTTTCAATTCAGGGTACTGAATGCGAGTATGATAAATATTTTGTAATTTCTCAACAAAAATATCTTTCGCAATCTCCACATCATGAAACGACAAAGGAGCATTCTTAAACTGACCATCAGCAATTTGCCCATCAACAACCTTCCCTACCAAATCTCTTATCGACTCTTTATCGTACGACTTCAAACTACGAGATGCCGCCTCCACTGCATCCGACATCATCAATATAGCAGTCTCTTTGGTAGAAGGTAGTGGTCCTGGATAAGTAAATTTACGTTCATCAATTTCCACATCTGGATATTTGTTTTTGAACGAGTTATAAAAATATTTCACTTTGCTACATCCATGATGCATCGAAATAAACTCTATAATTTGATATGGCAAATTATGCTTCTCTGCAATTTTCACTCCCTCTTGTACATGCGAAATAATCACTTGTGCCGCCTCCTCGTATGGCAACTCATTGAGTGGATTAACACCTGTCTGATTTTCGGTATAATACATCGGATTCACCATCTTTCCTAAATCGTGATACAAAGCACCTGTACGCACAAGCAAAGCATTAGCACCAACCTTTTTTGCCACTTCAACAGCCAAATTACTCACTTGCAATACGTGCTGGAACGTACCAGGGCACTTTTCGCTAAATTCCATCAATAACGGACTGTTGATATTCGACAATTCAACCAACGTAACTTCACTAAGGAATCCAAATAGTTTTTCTATAATAAAAATCAAACCATAAGCAAACAACAAAGCAATAGCATTCAAAGCAAAAACAAACAACATAACCCAATCTACATTCTCAATTTCAACACCACGAGCCAACTCCATCGCCACAAACGAAACAGCATACACAGCAAATATCAACAAAGCAGATTTAACCAATTGGCCACGCGCATTCATATCTTTCAAACTTGATACAGCCACCATACCCGCCAATATCTGCAAAAAAGCAAATTCAGTAGCATCAGGAACCATCTGACATGCCAACAATACAGCAATAATATGCACATACAATGCCGTGCGCGAATCAAAAAATACTCTCACTACCAATGGCAACATTGCAAACGGCACTATATATTCATTCAATTCAAGATACTGAGTAAGCAAAGCTAACAACCCCAACATACCCAACACCATCAATATCATAAATTCTGTAGCTCGTATTGACTCTAACACCTTAGGTCGGAACAACAAAAAATAACTCATCAATAGCACAAACAACAAAATAATCAACACCCCATTACCAACTACACGCCACACATCCTCTTTCCCATTCATACTATCTTCTCCATCCATAACCTGTTGCAACGACTTCAATATTTGATACGTTTTCTCTGTAACCACCTCACCTTTACCAATAATCTTCTCTCCCTTTTGCACCATTCCCGAAGTCAACATCACACCTTCCTCAATTATTTGCATAGCCTGCTCGGTTTTAGCACGATCAATTGTTACATTGGGCTCAATATATTCAGATAAGTTAGAAGCTTTCAGTATATTATCATCAATCAAAATTGCTTTTTTAGCTTTTTCCAAAATATAGTTATAGGCTGTTTTTGGTGTAAATATACGACTTAAAGCCATTTTCCCTTTAACACTATTACCATCCAACATCACAACTCGTTGCACTCCCATACGCTCAAATTCTTGTTTATCTTGCAATGCCATAACCCCCACGCCATACACCTCATTCAACTGCTCAACCAACCAATTATATTCACGATTCGACAACGATAGATTTTGTTTTTGAATAGCAAACTGCGAATTATAGATTTCAAATTTTGAATTTATCACGTATGGCTCTAACTCACGCAATGCTTCCGCTCGCTCGTTTTCTAACTGAGTTTCAGATTTATATATCGCAAAATCCTTAGGCGCCATCACAGTTTCGTATGTCCATGGCTTACCAATTTCGAAATAACGGTCGAAACTTTCATCCTTTGGCAACATAAAATATACAGCCACCACAGCCAAAACTAAACTAACGATGTATATTGAATATCTAATTTTTGAAGACATCACCTTACCTTTCATAATAACAACAAATTACAAATAAATATAACACGCCTTATTAACATGCAAAGATACGATTTTTTTTTGAGAAAAAATAAAAAAAAATGAAATATCATAACATTTATACTAAATTTATAATTTAATATCACTTATAAACACAAAAAAACAATATTCAAAATAACCTTAAACCAAAAATAATTAGTACCTTTGCATATTAAAAAAGAAATTATCACCTATACTTCTACAATGAATAACTCAAAAGAAAATAGCACAAAAAATAATTATATGAAAAAAATATTATTCATATTACTGACTATCACAATGATAGGATGTTCTTCAAACAAAAATGATTTATTTGAAACCATAAAATACGATTGTAAAGAAATAGATAAAGAATTAAATTTACTTTTTGAATTTAATGCTAAAATAGCAATGCCAACTAAAGCTTTCAGTAAATCTTATAAATTATTACAAGACAGTATTATATCCGCTGTATTTGGCTCAGAATTTATAAACAACTCACATAAAAAAATTTTACAAATGTATTCAGATTCGTCTTTTATTAAATATCAAAGAGTGTATGAAGAAATATATGAAAATAATCCTATTGAACCTACAGATACTTTTACTTTTAAAACAAATATAGTAGGTAACATTCTTTATTATGACTCTACAATAGTTTCGTATCAACGCATGCTACACACATACATAGATAATGCACACGGAATGACTACTAAAACTAATTATGTTTTTGATATTAAGACAGGAAGAAGATTAACAGAAGAAGATGTTTTTGGCAAAGGGTTTGAACGCAAGGTAAATAAATCACTTACTGAAAAAGCGAATGTTTTAAGATCAGAAGGTAAACTGCCAAAAGAGGATAATTTTTATAATAATTGGAATATTTTACCGAATGGTAATTTTGCGCTAACTGATAGTAGTGTAATTTATACTTTTAATCCGTATGAAATTGCTCCGTATTGCCATGGAATTATTGATATTGAGATAATGAAATAATGAAATAATTATATATCTAACACAACAAGCACAAATATTATATTATCAACAAAAATATATTTTTGTAGTTTAAATTTATAGACTAAATCAACAAAACAAAAAATATTATGAACAAACTTTTATTTAACCTAGCCATTATAGCACTGCTACTTACTACAACAAACGCTTCTGCAAAAAAAATATCAGAACAAGAGGCACAAACACTAGCTTATCAATTTATAAACAATCAACCAAATACATCACAAACGCAACGAAAGTTAGCACCAAACCAACCTCTATCTTTAGAGCACACACAACTACACTCAAACGGTGAAACTCCACTCTACTACATCTTCAATCAAGGGCAAAAAGGTTTCATCATTGTATCAGCCGATGATAACATATCACCTGTGATAGGATATTCTAGCAATGGTTGTTTCAACGTAAGTAACATGCCTGACAACTTCAAAGCTTTTCTCGAATATTGCAATCATACAATCGAAAATACAATCGAAACAGGCAAACAAAAAGTTGTAAAGACAAAAAAAGAAAACGAAAACAACTTCGCTACACATATCGAACCACTACTCGGCGATATATCATTCACACAAATGGAGCCATACAACAATTTATGTCCAGAACAAAATAATGAACGCACAGTAGTTGGTTGCGTTGCTCTATCAATGGCACAAATCATGACATATTACCAATACCCAACACATGGAACAGATTCAAACTCCTACACATCAACAACAAACAAATTCAAACTAAGTGTCAACTTTAGCGAGGCAACATACGATTGGGGGAAAATCCTACACTCATACAAACAAGGAACTTACACCGAGGAGCAAGCTAATGAGGTAGCAAAACTCCTCTATCACTGTGGTGTTGCAACAAACATGGACTACGGCATAGGTTTCAGCGGTAGTAACATAGGATACTGCATATCTGCATTAGCACGTTTTTTCGATTATGACAAAAGAATAAGAACCGAAAATCGCGAACTCTACACTCAACAAGAATGGGAAGATATGATCAAAAAAGAACTTAATGAAAATCGTCCTATCATCTACGGTGGTGTCAGTTCTACAAATGGAGGTCATGCCTTTAACTGCGATGGATACGATGAAAATGATATGTTTCACATAAATTGGGGCTGGGGAGGATACTGCAACGGATACTTCGATTTACGCTTGCTCGAACCAGATTGGGCAAGTCCAGAAGAACTACACAATGGCTATGCCGTGCGCCAACACATCGTAATCGGAATTCAACCACGCCAAGAAGATAGCCCAGAAGAAATACAAATTCAACTCGAACTAGACAATGGTCTATACCATGACAAAAAAAACAATCAAATAAAATTTGAATGTTGCAACTATGGTATCAAAACATTCAAAGGTAAACTTGCGCTAGGAATATACGATGATAAAAACCAATACCTTGGAATTTGTGATGCAACAATAAGAAATTTAACTTTACCAACACTATATACAATTAATTATCGAACAACTTGCACTAATATTCCTGTTCAAAAGGATTATCGCATTATGCCATTCTACAAAGAAAACGACTCTGAAGAATGGTTGCCTATACCTGGAGGTAAACATGTACCAACAACCCTAATTGCTGACTATGACGAAGACTCAACCATAATATTTAGAAATACAGAAGAATTTGAAGAGTCGCCACTCCAAGTAATATCATTAAAACCCTTAGGTAATGTATATCAAAAACGCACAGCTCGTTTTACTGCTAAAATAAAAAACATAAGCAACACTGAATATTATGGCCCAATAGTTGTTAATATGGTAAATTACGACAACTACGATGAAGAACTTATGTCAAAAGAGTTCCACTTAACAATAAAAAGTGGAGAAGAAATTGAATGCGAAATCCACATAGAAAATGTCAATACATCTGTAGGTGACTACTATTGCTACATCGCATATGATAGTTATGACGGATATTGGACAACAATAAAAGGAGAATACTACGATAGTCCAGATGTGGATTTCTCTGTACTCGAAACTCCAACTGAAGCATCGAAATTAACTATAACAGAAAACCCATCATTTGTCAATAGCACAAATGATGAATTCTTCAGTCACGAAACGCCAATCTACACAACCAAAATTTCAAACACAGGAGGATTTGCTCAAATATATGTAGCTATAGTCGTATTTGATAGCACCAAAAAAGCTATGCATTCTTTCGCAACAAAAAAAGTGATGGTTGACAAAGACGAAACTGTAGATCTTTCGTTTGTTTGCGATTTCAATAAATTAACTGTCGGTGAATATTACCTAAATCTACAATATTATAATCCATTTACCATACCTATAAAATGGAAAATGCTTACACCAACCGACAAGAATCTTCTTCCATTCAAAATCACCGATGGCAAAACAGATAAAACAGAAAACCCTGAATTTGCAGATATAAATGCATTCCCTACTCAAACAACTGATTTCATAAATATCAGCTCTGAAGAAAACATATCCAAAATATCGGTGTATAGCTTGACAGGAGCAAATATTATAACTATTGAACCAAATACAAACTCAACTACATTAGACCTTCAAAGCATAAACCAAGGCTTCTACTTACTTGTAGTTGAAACATCAAACCATAAAAAAACTATAAAAATCAATAAGATTTAATTTTTTATAATAAAACACTTTGCATTAACAACACATCTCTCATGTAGAAAAATCCACCTAATTTAGAATTATTGCCAACAAAACACCTAAAACAAAATACTAAAAAACTAAATCAATCATGAAAACAGACAAGGAAAAAATATCTGCAAAAGGTCGTTTCACTAAAGAGGCTATCACTCGACAGGTGTTGAATTTTTTCAATGAAAATTCGACTAAACCTTTCAATTACAAGCAGATATCGGCGGCTCTAGGGTTAAAAAAGTCGGTAATGAAGGAGCGTGTAGTTGATGCTATGTTTGACTTAGAGGCGGCGGGTAAGATACAACGCATTAGTGCAGGTAAATATAAAGCTAATATGCGCCGTCAAACTGTTACTGGTGTCTTGGATCGTGAATCGGTGGCTAAAAAGACTTATCTTATCCCTGATGATGGAGGTGAACGAGTGTGGATTGCAGAGCGTTCAATGGGTTGTGCTTTGAATGGAGATAGAGTGGAAGTTGTGCTATTCCCTCGACGTAAAGGCAAAGAACAAGAGGGCGAAGTGGTGAATGTGCTTGAGCGCAAAAAGACTGAATTTGTGGGTATTTTAGAGGTTAAGCCCACGTTTGCATTCCTTAATATTGACAAGAAATTGTTGACTCACGACATGTTTATTCCGCTTGAGAAATTGAATGGAGGCAAGGATGGACAACGCTGTGTGGGACGTATCGTGGAATGGGCAAGCAAAGAGAAAAATCCTATAGGTGAGATTATTACGGTGTTGGGCGATGTGGGAGATAACGATGCAGAGATGCACGCTATATTGGCTGAATTTGGATTGCCATATAGCTACCCAGCTAATGTTGAAGAGGCTGCAAATGAGATATCAGATAAGATTGAAGATGAAGAAATTGCACGTCGTGTGGATATGCGTGATGTGGTTACCTTTACGATTGACCCTCGTGATGCGAAAGACTTTGACGATGCTCTCTCTATCCGTAAGTTAGAGTCGGGATTGTGGGAAATTGGCGTGCATATTGCCGATGTAACTCACTATGTAACACCTGATTCGATTATCGACAAAGAGGCTTACAAGCGTGCGACATCAGTATATTTAGTCGATAGAACTGTACCAATGTTGCCTGAGCGTTTGTGTAATAATATCTGCTCTTTGCGTCCGAATGAAGATAAATTGGCTTTTTCTGTCGTATTCCATGTTGATGAATTTGCCGAGGTAAAGGATTATAATATTTGCCGCACTGTGATAAATTCGAATCGACGATTTACTTACGAAGAAGCTCAACAAATAATTGAAACTGGCGAAGGCGATTATACTCAAGAAATGCTAAAACTTAATGAGTTAGCAAAGATGTTGAGAGTTAAGCGTTTTGCTAAGGGAGCGATTGCGTTTGACAGAGTGGAGGTGAGATTTGAAATAGATGAAAAAGGCAAACCTTTGAGCGTATATTTCAAAGAGGCGAAAGAGGCAAATATGCTGATTGAGGAGTTTATGTTGTTGGCTAATAAGACTGTAGCAATGCATATTGGTAAGCCAAAAGCTGTGAAAGGTGCGAAATCGAAACCTAAGACGTTTGTTTATCGTGTGCATGATGTGCCTAATCCAGATAAATTAGAGAATTTCAGTACGTTCATCAAGCGTTTTGGCTATAAGTTGAAGACTACTGGCAAGAGCGAAGTAGTATCAGCAGCAATCAATAATTTGCTTGACCAAGTGACAGGCAAACGAGAACAGAATTTGATTGAAACACTTGCTATTCGCTCGATGGCTAAAGCTACTTATACGACTGAAAATATTGGGCACTATGGTTTGGCGTTTGACTATTACACTCACTTTACTTCGCCTATTCGTCGCTATCCGGATATGATGGTTCACAGATTGCTGACTCGATATTTATTTGAAGAGGGACATTCGGTGAATAAAAAT
>JAZOMI010000100.1:0-2684 GCA_045653825.1 Candidatus Aphodosoma sp.
GAAATTCTAGCTTCTCTATATTTTCTAAAAAGGCAAAAAAAGGCGACCAATTGGTCGCCTTTTTTTTCCTTTTTAGTAGAGACGCAATATATTGCATCTCTACAATGATTTTATATTAGAAATTTCTACGCAAGAATTGGATCGAGCTTTCGATATGTGGATACATCACCTCGTCGTCTTGGATGAATGGCACCACTTTGCGATATTCTGCCACCAATGCCTCGATTGCTGGCGACGATTTTGCAGGACGGCGGAACTCTAATGCTTGTGCTGCGTTAAACAACTCGATTGCCAACACGCGCTCTGTATTCAATGCCACGCGAATAAGTTTTGTTGCAGCATTCGCACCCATTGACACGTGGTCTTCTTGACCTTGGCTTGATTCAATAGAGTCAACTGATGCAGGCATACACAAACCTTTGCTTTGACTTACAATAGAAGCTGCTGTATATTGTGGAATCATAAAACCTGAGTTAAGACCAGGATTAGCCACAAGGAAGTTAGGCAAACCGCGTTTACCACCTATCAATTGTGTTACACGTTGACCAGAGATAGAACCAAGTTCAGCCAATGCAATAGCCAAGAAGTCCATTGTGATTGCCAATGGTTGACCGTGGAAGTTACCTGCCGAGATTACCATATCTTTTTCTGGAATCACTGTTGGGTTGTCTGTAGCCGAGTTGATCTCTGTTTCTACTACCGAGCGCACATATGCGATAGCATCTTTCGATGCACCGTGCACTTGTGGCATACAGCGGAATGAATATGGGTCTTGTACGTGTACTTTTGGACGACGAATCAATTCGCTACCCTCCATAATTTCACGGATACGAGCCGCTGTAGTCAACTGACCATTATGAGGGCGAACTGCGTGTACCTCGTGAGTAAATGGCTCAATACGACCATCGAAAGCATCCAATGAAACACAACCAACCATATCAGCAGCTGCGCTCAATTCGTCGGCTTTAATCAATGCCCAAGTTGCGTGAGCTGCCATAAATTGTGTACCGTTCAACAATGCCAAACCCTCTTTCGATTTCAATGTGATAGGTTCCCAACCGAATTTAGCATTCACCTCTGCTGCTGGTTGTTTTTTGCCTTCGTAGTACACTTCGCCCAATCCGAGCAATGGCAACGACATGTGAGCCAATGGAGCCAAGTCGCCCGATGCTCCGAGCGAACCTTGTTGATATACAGCTGGGAATACGCCTGCGTTATACATATCTACCAAGCGTTGAACTGTCACCAATTGCACACCCGATACGCCATATTGCAATGATTGGATTTTGAGGAATACAATGAGTTTTACAATCTCTTGGTCAACTTCGTCGCCAGTACCGCATGAGTGACTCATAACTAGGTTCTTTTGAAGTTGAGAGAGTTCATCAGCACCCACACTGATATTACACAACGAACCGAAACCTGTAGTCACACCATAGATAGGCTCTTTTTGTGTTTTCATTTTGTTGTCGAGGTAGTCGCGACAAAGGTTGATACGACGGATAGACTCATCCGACAATTTCAATTTATAATCTTCATTGATAATGCGTTTTACATCATCGATAGTGATTTTTGCAGGAGAAATTTCGTGGATTTTCATATTTTAGATTTTTTTTTAACATAAGTACAAACTTTTCTTTTTTTTAAGTACAAAAGTTATCTTGTTGATTTATATTCTCGATATTTTCTTTTAACTTCAAATTTATCACCACCAAAGTTAACCAAAATACCATGATCAATATGTGTTGTTGTGAGATAATTCACAAGCTGCAATTCATGAATTTTATTTAGTTGCGAAACTGCTTTTATCTCAATAATAACACGTTTTTCAACCAATAAATCTGCTTTAAATACACCAACAACCACACCTTTATAATCAACTTCCATTGATACCTGATTCTCTACAAACAAACCTCGCATTTGAAGTTCAACAATCAACGCATTCTCGTATGTTGACTCTAAATAACCTTGAGCTAATCTCTTACGAACTTCGTATGCAGCACCAATGATTTCTTCTATTAATTTTTCATCATCCAATCCCGACATTGCAATTTATGTACTTAAAAAAAGAGAAAGAATTATGTACTTCTGTTTAAATAAACAAACAATTTATGTACTCAAAAGAGAAAAAGAATTATGTACTTCTGTTTAAATAAACATTATTTTAAAGCATTTTTAATAATTGAGTCGTCTTCAACGATGTTAGGGATTGTGACAACCAAGTTTGGTGTACGTTCCATTTCGCGTTTGATAGCAAACATAGCACCTTCGTTGCGAGCCCAGCTACGACGAGCGATACCGTTGTTCACGTCCCAAAGCAACATTGATTTCAAGCGACGTTCTGAATCAGCCGAGCCATCAATCATCATACCGAAACCACCGTTGATCACTTCGCCCCAACCTACACCGCCACCATTGTGGATAGATACCCATGTAGCGCCACGGAATGCGTCACCGATGCAGTTATGTACAGCCATATCTGCTGTGAACGATGAACCATCGTAGATGTTAGATGTTTCACGGAATGGAGAGTCAGTACCCGACACGTCGTGGTGGTCGCGACCGAGAACTACTGGAGCCGACAATTCGCCCGAAGCAATTGCATCGTTGAATGCTTTTGCTATCTTAGCACGTCCTTCTGCGTCAGCATAGAGGATACGAGCTTGCGAGCCAACCACCAATTT
>JAZOMI010000101.1:0-22698 GCA_045653825.1 Candidatus Aphodosoma sp.
GACTGTTAATCAGAGGGTCCTTGGTTCAAGTCCAAGAGGGAGAGCAATAGTTTAAAAGTACATTCTTCCTTAGCTCAGTCGGTTAGAGCATCTGACTGTTAATCAGAGGGTCCTTGGTTCAAGTCCAAGAGGGAGAGCGCAGTAAAAGCCTGTAAGATTCAATCTCACAGGCTTTTCTGTTTATAAAAACAATATAAATTATCTCTAGATATACTAGAATTACTAGTCTCACTAGAAACAACAAAACACAAAATGCAAAAAATCCTCGGCATAGGCAATGCTTTGGTTGACATTCTCGTTCAACTACCCAATGATGAGCCCCTCCATAAACTATCTTTACCTAAGGGTAGTATGCAACTCATCAATCAAACCACAATGAAACACATATCCGATGCAACATCTCTTCTCGAAAAACATGTTGCTACAGGAGGTTCAGCATCAAACACCTCTGTAGGTCTTGCCCAACTCGGCTGTAACGTAGGTTTCATTGGCAAAGTAGGTTGTGACGAAATTGGAGAATTCTATGCCTCCGACCTAAACGACAATAAAGTTACCCCTCATCTACTAAAATCAGACCTACCTTCTGGTCGTTGCAATGTACTCATTTCAAACGACTCTGAACGTACTATGGCAACATATCTCGGTGCAGCAGTAACTCTTAATGCAGATGACCTAAACATTGACATATTCCGTCAATACGATATTCTCCACATCGAAGGCTACCTCGTACAAAACTACAACCTTATCACTCGTGCCGGTCAATTAGCCAAAGAGGCTGGTCTTACTGTGTCAATCGACCTTGCAAGCTACAATATAGTAAACGAAAATATCGATTTCCTTAAAGATTTTGTCTCTAAATATGTCGATATTGTTTTTGCCAACGAAGAAGAAGCCTTAGCATACACTCAGCAACCTGCCGAACAAGCAATTCATACCATAGCCAAAGAAACAAATATCGCTATTGTCAAAGTAGGCTCTAAAGGCTCATACATCAAACAAGGCGAAAACTTATACCATGTTCCAGCCGAAAAAATCAAAGCAATTGACACAACAGGCGCTGGCGATATCTATGCAGCGGGTTTCCTTTATGGCTATGCCAATAATATGCCTCTCGACCGCTGTGCCGAAATAGGCACCCTCTGCGCAGCACAAGTAATAGAAGAAATCGGTGCAAAAATATCACCTGAACGCTGGCAAAAAATATATAACAAGTTGAAAGTTGAAAATTGAAAGTCTAAATAAAACTTCACTCCTCACTCCTCACTCCTCACTAAAAAAATATGTCAACCAAACAAGAACTCCTCGACAAACGCTATATGCGTATGGCTCGTATTTGGGCTGAAAATTCATACTGCAAACGCCGCCAAGTAGGCGCATTGCTCGTCAAAAATCAAATGATTATCTCCGACGGCTACAATGGTACACCTTCTGGCTTCGAAAACAACTGCGAAGACGACAACAACACTTCGCTCCCATACGTGCTCCACGCCGAAGCCAATGCCATCACCAAAGTGGCTCGCTCAAACAACAGCAGTGCTGGTGCAACTCTCTATGTTACAGCCTCTCCTTGCATCGAATGCGCTAAACTCATCATCCAATCTGGCATTGTTCGCGTTGTCTATGGCGAAGAATACCGCATCCGCGATGGTATCGAACTCCTCCAACGCGCCGGCATTGAAGTAGTATATGAGCCAGCCGAAGAGAATTAAAATTATTATAGAATCTATAGAGTCTATAGAATCTATAAAATCTGTAGAGTCTATAATTTAAAAAAACAACTATGAAAAAGTCATTTCCTATAATAATAGCCATAGCTCTTGCTTTAGGTTTAGTGCTTGGCTACTTGCTCGCTGTGCGCTCAACTCAAAATCTCTTGGGCAATATCAGCGACAAACTACAAAACAACAACACCTCTTCTCACAAGGTAATAGAACTCCTCAACATCATCGACCGCGCATACGTCGATACTATCGACATTGCTCAAATCAATGAGGCTGTTATCATCACTGCTCTCAACCAACTCGACCCTCACTCAAGCTATATCCCTAAGGAAGACCTCGAAGCTGCCAACGAACAACTCGAAGGCTCTTTCTCTGGCATTGGCGTGCAATTCAACATCCAAGAAGACACTATATATATCGTAGATGTAATCTCTGGCGGCCCATCTGAACGTGCTGGTCTTCTCCCTGGCGACCGCATCACCGAAGTCAACGACACTCTATTTGTTGGAAAAGAGATAAACAACGAAAAGGTATTCAAAAAACTCCGTGGTCCAAAAGGCTCTGACGTCCGTCTCGGCATTGTGCGTCGTGGCACTCCCGAAACGCTCTATTTCGACATCACTCGCGAAGATATCCCGGTTCATAGCGTCGATATAGCCTATATGATTACTCCTTCAACTGGTTTCATCGCTGTCAACTCTTTTGGCGCAAACACCTACTCTGAGTTCCTCACAGGTCTTGCCAAACTCAAAGCGCAAGGTATGCAAAACCTTATCGTTGACCTTCGTGGCAATTCTGGTGGCTACCTAGATGCTGCGGTCAATATGATTAACGAATTCCTCGAACGTGGTGAACTCATCGTTTACGTCGAAGGTCGCGCCTATCCTCGCTACGATGTCAAAGCCACAGGCAATGGATCTTTCAAAAACATACCTCTCATCGTTCTCATCGACGAGTTTTCAGGCTCTGCCAGCGAAATTTTTGCTGGTGCTATGCAGGACAACGACCGCGCTACTATCATCGGTCGTCGCTCTTTTGGTAAAGGTCTCGTACAACAACCTTTCAACTTCAGCGATGGCAGTCAAGCTCGACTAACAATAGCTCGCTACTACACCCCATCTGGTCGTTGCATCCAAAAACCTTATACTCGAGGTAAAGCCGAAGACTACGAAACCGACATTTGGAATCGCTATCTCCATGGCGAATTCTTCAATGCCGACTCTATCCACTTGGCTGATTCTGTAGAATATCACACCAAAAATGGTCGTATCGTTTATGGTGGTGGTGGCATTATGCCTGACCTATTCGTACCTCGCGACACTTCCGACATCTCTCCTTATTTCACTAAATTGGTAAATAAGGCTCTTATCTACAAGTTCGCTCTTAAATACACAGAAGCTCATCGTGCCGAGCTCAAGCAATACACCAATTGGCAATCGCTCGATAAGTATCTCACTTCTCTCAATCTTTTCGACCAACTCGTAGCATACGCAGAAAAGGAGAATATCACAGGCACTGCCAAAGACAAATGCACATCATACAAACTAATCAACCAACACATCAACTCTTACATCGTGCGTAACATACTTGGCGACGAAGGCTTTTACCCCCTCACCTACAGCACCGACGAAACCGTTGCAGAAGCCCTAAATAAAATTGAGAATTGAGAAGACATAAGAACATAAATTTTCTTTTGTTCTTCTTTCTAAAATAATAAACAATAACTAAAAAAAATGGAATACTTACTTCTAATCGTAGGTTTTGCCCTACTCACATTTTCAGCCGATTGGCTCATCAATGGCGCATCAGGTTTAGCTAAACGCCTCAATATTTCCGACCTCGTTATCGGTCTCACAATCGTAGCATTCGGCACATCTGCTCCCGAACTTGTAGTAAATATCGTTGCAGCCACCGAAGGCTCTTCTGATATTGCTCTTACAAACATTCTCGGTAGCAATATCATCAACACCCTCATCATATTAGGTATTTCGGCAACAATCTATCCAGTAGTATGCCAAAAATCTACTTATCACATCGAAATACCTATCAGCATCTTGGCAGGTTTAGCTGCCCTATTGCTTGGCACTAACTTCTTCGGACTCATGCACCTTGGCGAAAAACAAGTAGGTGTATCTCGCTTCGATGGCATAATGCTCATCATTGTCTTCATCTGCTTCTGTACCTATACCATTGTTCAAGGTTTACGTAGCCGCACTAACTCAAACGACGACACCTACGTAGCAATACCAATTTGGAAAGCTATACTATTGATAATTGTGGGATTAACAGGACTTATTATCGGAGGCGAACTAATTGTAAACAATGCAGTATCAATCGCACAATCATGGGGCGTTCCCGAATCAGTCATTGGCGTAACTATCGTGGCTCTTGGCACTTCATTACCCGAACTTGCCACTTCGGCTATGGCAGCTTACAAGAAGAATACCGACCTCGCAATCGGCAATGTCATAGGCTCTAATATCTTCAATGTATTCTTCGTACTTGGTATCAGTTCTATTATTCATCCGCTATCAGGCTACGAAAACCTACAAGTCGATGCCGCAATGGCAGCAGGTAGTAGCCTCTTGCTCCTTTTCTTCATCATAATGACCAAAAAACGTAGCATCAACCGCATCGAAGGCCTCACTATGCTCGCCATCTATGGTATATATCTTGCATGGCTTTTAATGAATTAGAAATCTATAGATTCTATAGATTCTATAAAATAATAAAAAATGTATAGAATCGGTCTAACATTAAGTGGTGGTGGAGCCAAAGGACTTGCACATGCAGGCGTCCTAAAAGCTCTCGAAGAATATGGCTTACGTCCGCAAATCATGTCGGGTGTGAGCGCAGGGGCTATTGTCGCAGCACTATATGCCGATGGTAAGTCGCCTGACGAAATATGCTATTTCTTCAAGCAGACCAAATTCATGGACTATGTAGGTTTCGTTCGCCCCAAAAAAGGCTTAATGAGCACCCGCAAATTCGAAAAAATGATTGCTGAAGCCCTCTCTGCCAAAACTTTTGAAGAACTAAAAATACCTCTCTATATCAACGCCACCGAACTCACCGTTGGCGAAAATGCAGTCTTTTCATCAGGTACTTTAGTCGAAAAAATCGTAGCTTCGGCTTCTGTTCCTATAGTTCTCACGCCTAAAGAGATTGGTGACAAAATCTATGTCGATGGAGGTATTTTCAACAATATGCCAGCGTCACTCATCCGCTCGCAATGCAAATTCCTCATCGGTTGCCATGTCAATCCTATTCGCCATGACAACGCCGTACATACCGCAAAACAAATCCTCGAACGCATCTACAACCTATCAATACAATCGAGCACCGTCCCCGAAAAGAAAATCTGCAACCTCGTACTTGAACCCGACGAAGCTAAACAATTCGGTATATTCGACACCGATCACTTCGAAGAGATCTTCAATATCGGCTACGAATACACTATGCAAACTTTGTTAAACACAAAAATAGAATTGCCTCTTTGATTGTAGAGGTTTATTTAATTTCATTTTGGTGTTGTATGTTTGTAATAATTATATTTTTATGTAATTTATTTTTTTGTGAATAAAAATTTTACTAACTTTGCCTTTGGTAAGTCTTATTTTTTAAAATACAATGAATTATGAAAAGAGATTTTTTTGTAGTTTTATTGCTTTTATTTTCTATTTCGATTTTTGGAGCTGTTTATGAGAAAGTAACATCTGCGCCATCAGATTGGAGTGGGCAGTATCTTATTGTTTATGAAACAGGAAAGGTTGCATTTGACGGATCTCTTACAACTCTTGATGTGAAATCAAATACACAAACTATAACTATAATAGACAATAAAATTACTATTGATACTGATATATATTTCACTATCACCAAAAGTGGAGATAAATATACAATTAAATCTGCTAGTGGATATTTTATTGGACAAACATCAGATGCAAATGGTTTGAAATCTTCAAAAGCAGATATATACACAAATAGTATATCGTTCTCTGATGGTAAAATAGGTGTTGTATCGTCAATGAAACCAGTTCTTCGTTATAATGCAACATCAGGAGAATGTCGCTTTCGTTACTATAAGTCAAGTACTTATACAAACCAACAGGCTATTTGTCTTTATAAATTAGTAGAGAATCAAGAACCTGAATGTATAAATCCAATAATATCATTTGCATCAACGTCAATTACAAAAACAAATGGAGATGCTAATTTTACGAATACCTTAGATAAAGGTGATTCTAATGGTACTGTTATCTACTCAAGTAGTAATACTGATGTTGCTGATGTTGCTGAAACTACAGGCGAAGTAACAATTAAAGGTGTAGGTACAACGACAATAACTGCTACGATAGCAAAAGATGGTACATATTGTGAAGGTACTGCACAATATACTCTTATAGTTGAAGGTCGTAAATTCAATATTACTTGGATGAATGGTGGTACAAAATATACAACTACAACCTATACCGAAGGTGGAACTTTAGTTTTTCCTGAAAATCCAAAACCTAGTTCCGGATGTCAGTTAGAAGGTTGGGAATTTGCTGGTTGGAGTGAAACGCAAATTACAGAAGATGCAACTGAAGTAATATTAGTCCCTAATTCATATAAGCCTATCGGAGATTGTATGCTTTATGCGGTCTATAAACATACAACTTCTTCTACAAACACCTATACTTTCACTCCAGAAACTACGTCATCAGCGTCATCAAAGCCAGAACTTCCTTATGGAGTCTCTTTATCTTTTAAAAATACTTATACAAATAATAGAGTTCAGATGACTTCTGGAAACTCACAAACTTGGACTATAACAGGTTTAGATGTTCCTTTGATTGCAGTTTCTGCAAGTATGAGAACGAATAAGAGTGATGGATCTGGTTCTATTGGTATAAAAGTTGGAGAAGATGTTGTGTATGAGTTGGTTTCTTATAAAAACACCTATGGTAATTCAGCAGAATATACCGATAAAAATTTTGCACTTACATCTACTGATAAAGTGGGAACTATTGTTATTACAATTAAAGCTTCTGTTAATTCATTGTATTGTCAGTCGTTGACAATTACGGTTGGTGATTTAGAGATACTATATAATTCAAATCCAGATTGTGCGGATATAGAAGAACATACAATTTCTTTTGGAGACGTAATGGTTAAAACTGAAAATGGGAAAATAGCAAATATTCCAGAATTGCCAGATGCGTGCAATTCTGAATATTCGACAAAGGTGGGATGGAGTGCTGTGTCTGCATTTGGTATTGCTACTGAAAAACCTGAATTGATAGACGAAAATACAATTTTCACTGAAGATACTCAACTTTATCCTGTTTATTCTGGTGAAGTAGAGAAAGAAGTTAGTGCTTGGGTACTTGTGACTGATGAGTCAACTCTTGCTGAAGGAAATAATATAGTTATTGTGGCGAAAGAATCTGATTATGCCTTGAGTACAGAGCAAAAAACCAGTAATCGAGGTCAAGCTTTGGTTTCTAAAAATGGCAATTTTATTACTTTTGATAATGATGTTCAAGTAATAACTCTTTTAAATGGGAAAAAAACTGGAACATTTGCCTTTTTTGTAGGAACTGGTAATCTTTATGCTGCATCAAGTTCTTCTAATAATCTAAAAACAAAAACAGGTGTTGATGAAAATGCAAGTTGGTCTATTTCAATTGAATCAGATGGGATTGCGACTGTAAAAGCTCAAGGCGAAAATACTAATAATTGGTTAAGATATAATGATCAAAGCGGTCTTTTTTCTTGTTATGCTTCAGGTCAAAAAGATATTTGTATTTACAAAAAATCAATAGTTAAAGTTACAACTTCAGAATACTATATTTGTGGATATAAAACTGTGGAGTCGGGTGGTGTGTATGACGTAGAGGATGATTTTGCATTGAATACTTTGACTATCAAATCCAACTACGATGAAGCTGGTCAAATCAATGTTACAGCAGGTGCGCTTACGGCTCAAAAAGTTGTAGTAGAAAAAACTATTGATGATTCTCGTTGGTATTTCTTCTCATTGCCTTTCGATTGTGAATTGGCAGATGTTGTGGCGGAAGATAATGAAGGAAATGTATTAGAATATGCATCAGATGCTACTTCGGGCGATTATGTTATAAATGAGTATGACCAAGTACGTAGTAATGGAACTGGTAAGGCTTGGCGTGAGTTGCTCGGTACTCAGCATACATTGAATGCAGGACAAGGTTATATTATTGGACATTTTGGTATAGGAGAAGTGATAGTGAGATTTACAAGTGCAGAAGAACAAATTATTTCAGTACCAGGCAATAAAGTTTTGAGCTATACCGATACTTGGATTGTAGATGGTGAAAATAGTACACGAGGCTTTAATCTTATAGGTTTACCTTATTATGAGAGTGTTGGTGGTGAATTGCAACCAACCTTGGTTACAATACCAAACGATGATGGTATAACTTATAAGCAAGAGGAATATGTTGATGCGGATATTACACCTTTTACAAGTTTCTTTGTGCAGACAGAATCGGCTCCTATATTTACTGTGGAGGCTGATCCTGTGGCAGTACCTATGATGTGCGCTAAGGGAATACTCGAAAAGATGGTGCTTACTTTTTCTAGTGCAGATGGAGTTGGTTGTGATAAGACTACTATTATCAATAACCCGAATAGTACAATTGAATATGAGATTGGACGTGACCTTGTGAAATGGATTGGATATGCTGATATACCTCAGGTATATAGTGTGCAAGGAGATGATATATTAGCCTTTAATTCGATGGCGGTAGATAATTCGATGGCGATACCATTGGGTGTGTATGTTCCTGCTGACGGAGAGTATGTTTTTGCATTTGATGAAAAATCGGTTGGCGATGTGTGCGAGTGGGTATTTGTTGATAAAGAGTTGGACACAGAGACCTTTTTGGGTGAAGAAGATTACAATATTTATTTAGAAAAAGGTAAATATGAGGACCGATTTGAATTGCGCAAACAACAATTTGTTGAGACAGGGTGTAGTAGTGAAGAGTTAGATTTTGATGTTTGGATTGAGAATGGTACATTGTTTGTAGATGTATGGGACGATGGAGTAGAGGTATGTGTTTATGATGCAGTGGGTCGTATGATTGGTTGGAATAGGATGGTGGATGGCGAGATGAGATTTGATTGCAGTGAAAGAGGAGTTTATTTAGTTGTTATAAATAGAAAGTCGGATTTGAAGACTGTGAAAGTAGTATATTGATATAATAGTGCCTAAAACTTACATAATGATGAGAAAAATATTTTATTTTTTGTTCATACTACTATATGCGTGTGTAGCAGTTGATTTGTCTGCTCAGCAGATGAACTCTAATATTAAATTTAGATCAAATAAAACAATAAAGACTATAAAAGGGTATTATGCACCACGATTTGAAACAGGAGGAGGTTATAATGTATTGACATTTGATGATGGTCAGAGAGGAGGTGTGAAGTCTAATATAGCAATATCGAGTAATGAAGGTAATAGATATTATCGTTCTTATGGAGTACAGATAACAGGTAATCATTCGGTAGTATATAATGCACCAATGCAAGTAGATAGGTATTCTGTTCCGGAATTGAGTAGAGAACCATTTGAAGATGTTGAGGTAGCCAGTCAGATGCGTGTTGGGCGTGAAGATACACCAGATGATCCATCGGTGCCTATTGGAGATGGAGTGTTGCCATTGTTGATATTTGTTTTATTATGGATTGTATATAAAAAAAGCTGACCTGTAGGTCAGCTTTTTTTATTCTCCTCCAACAGTGAGTTTATCGACTAATACACTTGGCATTCCGCACGTGACAGCGCATGATTGTCCCTCTTTGCCACAAGTCCATGTGCCATTATCAATACGAGGATTGTTACCTACCATTGATATAGCTGCGAGGGCTTCTGGACCATTGCCGATGATGTTTATGTCTTTGATTGGTGTAGTGAGGCGACCATTTTCGATTAACCAACCTGATTTGACATAGAAAGTGAAGTCGCCAGCACCGATTTGTACTTGTCCGTTTGAGAATACATCTACATATACCCCATGTTTTACTTGAGCTATCATTTCTTCCTCTGAGTGTGGTCCCGCTTCCATATAAGTGGCTCTCATGCGAGGCATTGGGGTGTAGCGGAACGATTCGCGACGACCATTGCCTGTAGGAGCAACACCATAATGGCGAGCTGAAATGCGGTCGTGAAGATAAGAATTGAGACGACCTTCAGCTACGATATATGTTTTTTGTCCCTCAATGCCTTCGTCATCGAAATTGATAGAACCACGATTGTGTGGTATAGTGCCATCATCGATAACGTTTATAAGAGGGTTGCATATCATTTTACCGAGTTTGTCGCTAAAAATGCTTGTGCCCAATCTATTGAAATCGGCTTCGAACGCATGTCCTATTGCTTCGTGGAGCAATATTCCAGAGCCACCTGCTCCCATTACAACAGGCATTTCTCCTCCTTTGGGTTTTATAGCATCAAAAAGAATAGTAGTGTGTGATATTACTTCTTGTGCTAGTTCTTCGATAAGTTCATCATTCAAAAATTCATATCCTATGTGGAATGAGCGAGAAGAACCAGCTTGTTCGCGGCGACCTTTTTCGTCCTCCATTACGCATGTAGCTGAGAGCATTGCCATGGGAATTGTGTCGGTATAGAGTTGTCCTTCTGAATTGAAAAATAGTATGTCACTCGTGCCATCTCCTTGAGTTATGGCTACTTTTTTTACACGTGAATCAAGTTCGAATATGCGATTGTTGAGGCGTTCGAGCCAAGGTTTGCGGTCTAATAATGTTTTTTCTTCCCAATGATGTAGAATTGGGTATCGATTTGAGAATTGAGATTTGAGAATTGAGGATTGAGAATTTGAAATATTCTTTTGGTTTTGGGTTAAATTGGGAGAGGAGTATATTTGTTCGTTTAGATTTACAATTTGTGGAAGTTTGTATTGTTGTCCATTCGAGGCAATGCGATTGGCTGTGCGGGCGGCTTTCAATAGGTCATCTACTGTGGCGGTTTCTGAGTAGGCGTAACCAGTTTGGTCGCCAACTACCACACGTACACCAGCACCATACTCAATGTGAGATGAGGCATTATCTACGTTATTATCAATGAGGCGAATATTGTTAGAGGTGGCGTGTTCGAAATATATATCGGCGTATGTAGCACCGCATTCCATTGCCACGGAAATGATATGTTGTAAGTCGTTGAGAGTTACTTTAAAAGTTGAGAGTTGAGAGTTGAGAGTTGAGAGTTGCATTTTAGTTAATGAGTTAGGAGTTGGGAGTGCAAAATAACGAATTTTTTTTGAATAAAGGAGTATAATATTATTTTTTTTGTTAAAAAAGTTGTAAATATTGCGAATGTGGCTCTTTTTTTGTAATTTTGCAAAGTATAAAGTTAAATGAATGGATTGATAATTACTTTAAACTTTAAACTTTCAACACTCAACTTTAAACTCTTAACTCTCAACTATCTTGTTACGTATAGCTATACAATCGAAAGGACGTATGTGTCAAGAATCACTTGATTTACTCGATTCAGTCGGAGTAAAACTTGTGCTTCGTGAGTCTAATCCGTTACTCGTTCGTTCGTCTAATTTTCCAGCCGAAGTTCTATTTGTAGAAAAAGATCGTATACCTGAGTTTGTAGCTCAAGGCATTGCCGATGTCGGTATTTGTGGCGAATATCTTGCTCGTCAAGCAGGAACTTCCGATGCATGCATTATTAAACGTTTGGGATTTAATAAATCCACTCTGTCGTTAGCCATACTGCGTGATGCAAAATACAAAGGCATAGAGTGGTTTATGGGTAAAACTATAGCTACTCCTTATCCTGATTTGCTTTCTCGATATTTAAAATCTCGTGGAGTGAAAGCTACGACTCGGTTGATGCGTGAACACGTCTATATGGCTCTTAAGGTAGGTGTAGCTGATGCTATTTGCGATCGGGTTTATTCTGGCACAGCCCTTATGAATGAGAATCTTAAAGAGGTCGAAACTGTTATGACCTCAGAGGCAATTCTTATTGCTGCTCCGAATATGAATCCTCTCAATCAAATGATTCTTGATGAATTCTTACTTCGGATTGATGCTGTTCAAGCCGCTATTGGCAAGAAATTTGTACGTATGAATGTGCCAGCCGATAAAAAAGACGAAATTATTTCTATACTCCCTTCGGTGCATCGCCCATCTATCGCTCATTATCAAGATGATAATATGGTTAGCATATCAGTTGTAATGGACGAAAAACGCCTTTGGGACATTCTCGAACGACTCAAAGAACTTGGCGCAAAAGAAATACTCATTTGCCCAATCGACAAAATGATTTTATAAATAATTAAATAATAATCAGAGTAAAGAGTCTCTAAACTCTATACTCTAAACACTAAACTATTATGATGACAATCGACAATTTCAATTTCTCAGGTAAAAAAGCATTTGTTCGTGTTGACTTTAATGTACCTGTTGACGAAAATTTCGTCATTACCGACGATACTCGTATCCGTGCAGCTATGCCAACTCTCAAAAAAATATTGGCTGATGGCGGTAGTCTTATCATTGCATCTCACATGGGTCGCCCTAAAAAGAACGCAGACCCAAAATATTCTTTGAAACATATTGTTGACCATGTAAGTAAAACTCTTGGTGTAGAGGTTAAATTTGTTGACGATTGCAATGCTGCAGACGAAGCATGTGCTGCCCTCAAACCAGGTGAAGCTCTCCTTCTCGAAAACCTCCGTTTCTATGCTGAAGAAGAAGGTAAACCTCGTGGCTTGGCTGAAGACGCCTCTGACGAAGAGAAAGCAGCTGCTAAAAAGGCGGTGAAAGCATCTCAAAAAGAGTTTGCTAAACACCTTGCTTCATACGCTGATTGCTATGTAAACGACGCTTTCGGTACTGCTCACCGTGCTCACGCATCTACTGCTCTTATTGCTGACTATTTCGATGCCGACCACAAAATGTTCGGTTACCTTATGAACAAAGAAGTTACTGCTGTCGAAAAAGTTATGTCAGAAACCGTACGCCCATTCACCGCAATTATGGGTGGCTCAAAAGTATCTTCTAAAATCGAAATCATCGAAAACCTTCTTACTAAAGTTGATAACCTTATTTTGGCTGGTGGTATGACTTATACCTTCATGAAAGCTCAAGGAGGTAAAATCGGTCAATCAATCTGCGAAGACGACAAACTCGATCTCGCTCTCGAGCTTATGGCAAAAGCAAAAGCTAATGGCGTAAATCTTGTTTTGGCAGAAGACGCCAAAGTAGGCGACGGTTTCTCTAACGATTGCAACACTCAATATGCCGACGTAATGAACATCCCAGAAGGTTGGGAAGGTATGGATATCGGTCCAAAAACAATGGAAAAATTTGCCAACGTAATCCGCAATTCTAAAACAATCCTTTGGAACGGACCAACAGGCGTATTCGAATTCGACAACTTCGCACACGGTTCACGTGCAGTAGCTGAAGCTATTGTTGAAGCAACTAAAAATGGTGCTTACTCTCTCGTAGGTGGCGGCGACTCTGTTGCATGTGTCAACAAATTCGGTTTGGCCGACAAAGTAAGCTACGTATCAACAGGTGGTGGAGCTCTCCTCGAAGCCATCGAAGGTCGCACACTCCCAGGCATCGCAGCAATCAAAGGTTAATTCAGTTAACACAAGTTAGATATGCAACAATTCAGAGAAGAATAATTGATTTTTTATATCTGACTTGTATTGAATAAATATTTTTATCAAAAGGGAATTTCAATATTCCCTTTTGGTAGTTTTTAGGTGAAGAAAAAGAGACTTATAGTATATGAATGACAATAAAAAGGAAAAAAGTTGGATTTGGATTCTATTATTAATATTTCTATTCGGAATAGGGATAACCCTATTTTTTAGAGGTTGTGATAGTGATACCGGAAAAGATGAAAGTCAAGTCGAGCAAGATGATAGTTCTCTTCTTGACAGTGACACATCGGTTCTTTTCGAAGATGAACTACTCTCAGATTCTTTGACGTTTGACTCAGTTGACGTGGCAACGCAAATAACCGATTCTTTGACAGGAGAACTATCCGACACAATAGAAGTAATACCTACTGAAACTATCGCCGATAAGTCTAAGGATAAGGAAGATGCTGATTTACAGAAACAACAACTATCTGAAGTGAAAAAACGTCAAGAAGAGTTGCGCCGTGAAGCAGAAGAACAGCGTCTAAAAAAAGAGGCTGAGGAGGCAGAACGTAAACGTATTGAAGAGGAAGAAAATCGTTTAGCGGCAGAAGACGCAGAACGTCAACGCCAGATAGCTGAAGCAGAAGCTCGTGTGATGAACGAAGGTATTTTGAATGGTCTTTTTTCTGTTTCTACCACCACTAAAGTGCGTTTTTCGCAAGGCAATTTGCAATACCAAGCTTCTACCGATACGTGGCGTTTTGCCACAAATCAATGGGATTTTGAAGGTTTGCGTAATGAAAATATTGATCCCGATAATGTTGGATGGATTGATTTATTTGGGTGGGGCACATCAGGTTATAATAAAAAATATCCTTTTATGATATCACGTAATGCAGGGGATTATGTTTCGGGAGAACGAAATATAGCTAATACACAATATGACTGGGGAGTGTATAACGCTATTAGTAATGGAGGAGGAAAAGAAAATTTATGGCGTGTTTTGAGTCACATTGAATGGCGATATTTGTTTTGTAAGCGTAAAAATGCGGATAAATTGTTTACATTTGCTACTGTGAATGGAGTGAAAGGCCTTGTTCTTTTACCTGATAATTGGCAGACTCCTGCAGGTGTAAATTTAGAATTGAGTATCAATAAGGGGATGAAATATGTAGGTGATGACGAATATATAAATAATATTCCAAAGGTAAGTTTTTTTGATCATAATGTATTGACAATAAATAATTGGCGTATTCTCGAAGAGGCAGGTGCCGTATTTTTGCCAGCAGCAGGAGGACGTGATTATGCCAATGTTTTTGAGGAGCAAGTTTGTGGTTTTTATTGGTCTACTACACGGGTTGGTATGCGTGAAGCTTATATGATAGGGTTTAGTGCGGGTAATTTTGTGGCCTCTGATTTTGAATTGCGTAATTGCGGTTTTTCTGTTCGCTTAGTGCGTGACGTGAAAGTAGAAAAATAAAATTGAAAAACATTTAGTACTTTCAAAAAATTATTATACCTTTGCATCGTCAGACATGAGTTTAGTGTCTGGCGATGTAATTCTTTTAAGTGTAAAGTTTTAGATTGTTTTGAAAACTATGTAAACCTTAATTCTTTTTAGCAAGTCACGAATTATTTGTTTTTGCAGAAAAAATGATGTTGTTTTTCTGCGAGCAATTTCGGTTTGTGATTATCTCTGTTTGCTAAATCAAGGTTTCGGAAAAACTTTTACACAGTTTTAGCTTACATTATTTTTATAAACAATTAGGGCATCTGAGCGTAAGATGTTCGGTCGCTTTGTCGTCTTCGGATGTGACAAGGTTTGAACTCGTGCCCTCTTTTTGCGGCGAGCCTATATTGTCGAATAGGACGAATTTTGTGGCAATATACATGTGTGTCAGTCGCTGATTGATAACGAGTTAATCGTTCTTTGAATTATGGAAATGTGTAACTTTTAAAAAGAAAATTTTATGAGTTTTTTACGTAAAGGAACATGTGTGCGTGGCTTCACCGTAGTATCGCGGCTTGATAACGGTCGCTGTCCTTATCGTGAAGTTTATTTGACAACAACTCCTGATTTTGGAGAAGGAGTGACAAAATGTGTATTAGTCATTTATGACTACGAACTTACTCGTGAAGCGGGGAAATTAGCCCAATACAATCTGCCATATGAATTGAATTATATGCCTCTATTTTTAGACGAAGATGTTACTGAAGCAAGTGTGGATGTAGAGGAATATGTCAACCGAAAAAAACGCCATTTTTTATATACTACTTATGAGTATAAAGAAGGCAAACGGTTAGACCAAATCGATGTTGAGGTGGATTTGCATGAGTCGGGCATTGAATTTTTTAAAGAACTATGTAGATGTACCAACTATGTGCACATGGCTACAAAGGGTGGCGGCCATAATGCCATATCACCCGAAAACATAATTGTATATACATCCGAGAAAGGCTTAAGACCTCTTTTAATCGATTTCTCGAATGTGTGGAAACCTGTAAAACGAAAAAAGATTTTCGATGTTGAGACTCTCGACCATCGATTTCGTGCCCCTGAAACATTCATAGGGGGCTTTTCGAAATACTCCGATATATACGCTCTTGGAATGATGCTTTGTTACATTTTTGGAGGCGAGTTCATTTGGGATTATTCGCTTGCCGAACTCCGCCGAATGAACAAAAAACAAAGGCGTCGTGCTTGCGAAGAGATGCGGCAGGTGGTCATATCTCGTGCGAGTTTCCCCAATCGTTTTTATTCAAATGTAGCAAGTCGAGCGTTATCGGATATACCCGAAGACCGATATCAATCGGCATTTGAGATGATGTTGGATTTGATGTATATGTCTCCCGAAAAACAAGAATTCGAAATTCTCTGCAACAAACTTTATCAGCAGGAAATTGAAAATCGAGAATTGCTCTTTGAAAAACGAACTACTAAGAATCAGTCATCTAACGATGATTCTTCTTCTGACGACTTCGACATCTTTTTAGATGAGGTTATTAAAAAAATGGAGGCTGAAGATGATATCCCGCAATCTACAGATGATGATTCTAAGAAGGATAATAAATCCTTGCCAGATGATGATGATGATGATGAAGCAGACAATCTTCCTTTCGATGTTTTTGGTATGAAGGAAGATGATGGAGCGCTCAAAGTGAATGTCGATATCGTCAAACGCAGTGGTCGTGGTTTTGCCGACGTGGCAGGTATGGCAAATCTAAAACAACTGCTTAAACGTAATTTCATTGATATTATCAAACATCGCGATAAGGCGAAGATGTATAACATCCAACCTTCCAATGGTATCCTGCTTTATGGTCCTCCGGGGTGTGGTAAGACCTATATGGCTGAAAAAATTGCCGAAGAGGCGAGTCTTAATTTTGTGATGGTAAAACCTTCTGATTTGGGCTCAACCTACATACATGGCTCGCAAACCAAGATTGCCGATTTGTTCAAAAAGGCAGAGAAAGAAGCTCCTGCTCTCCTTTGTTTCGACGAATTCGACACTTTGGTGCCTTCTCGCAAAGAGGATAGTCACCATAGCACTCTGAGCGAAGTGAACGAATTTCTTGTGCAGCTCAACAATTGTGCTTCGCGTGGCGTTTATGTGTTGGCAATGACCAACAACATCAATATGATAGATGGCGCAGTATTGCGCAAAGGGCGAATCGATGAGGTCATCTATGTGCCTGAGCCTGACTATGAGGCGCGTCGCGAGATGTTTCGCCTCGAACTCGATAGGTGTACTTTGAAGGAAGACAATATCGATTTCGACAAACTCGCCGATATGACTCGAGGATATACTTCAAGTGATATTGCTTTCATTGTAAAAGAGGCTTCGCGAGAAGCTTTTCGTTTGGCAATTGAAACTGAAAAATTGGTTAATCTCGACCAACCACTACTCGAAAACATCATACAACAAACCTCTCCATCTATATCCGAAAAAGATATAAAGCATTACGAATCAATGCGCGATGAGTTCATCAACAAGAAAAAACAAATCGACATCCGCCCTCGTATTGGTTTTGCGGTATAATCTTCATAAAACAAGGAGGCTGTGTCTGAATTCAGACACTGCCTCCTTTTTTTATTTGACTATAGTAGGGACGCTCGGCTCGAGCGTCCGAAGACCCGAAGGGGCAAAAAACGACCTTTGACTATCGACTATTGGCACGACCAAAGGGAGTTTATAACACTATTTTTTCCACTTCACCATTGATATTTACAAGATAAATACCTCGTGGAAGTTGTAGGGTAGTAGCATTGCCAGAGTAGATTAAGCGACCTGATGCATCGATGATGTGGTAGTTTTCGGTTACACCTTCGATGTGGAGTGTGCCATTTTGAGTGTAGATGTTGGCAGATGATATTTTCGATGTTTCGAAATCGGTAGGAGTTTCGCTTATAGTTTCGATTTTTAAGAATTTTCCCCAATATTTATGTTGCGAATAGTCATTATATGCTTCATTGGGTACTTTTAAAGTACAATTTTCAGTATCAGCATATAAAGAACCAGCTACTTCAGGAGGAGTAGAGCCAAGGCATGTGATAGATGTTAGAGATGAGCAACTCCCAAATGCACCATCTCCAATAGAAGTAACACTATTAGGGATTGTGATAGATGTTAGAGATGAGCAACTCCAAAATGCACCATTTCCAATAGAAGTAACACTATTAGGGATTGTGATAGATGTTAGAGATGAGCAATCTGCAAATGTAGCATCCCCAATAGTATCAACGCTATTAGGGATTGTGATGGATGTTAGAGATGAGCAAGACCGAAATGCAGCATTTCCAATATAAGTAACGCTATTAGGGATTGTGATGGATGTTAGAGATGAGCAATAATAAAATGCACCTTTTCCAATATAAGTAACGCTATATTCTGTGGCATTGTAGGTTACTTTTTTGGGGATGGTGATGGTTGTGACACCGGAATAGTTGTTGTCACCCCAATAATCTTGATACGTTACCTCGGCGGTTTTGGTTTCGTCGTTGAGGTTGTAGTAGATGCCGTCGATTTCGGTTTGGGCAAATGCGATTGTTGCGGTGATGAGGGCAACAATGAGAAGTGTAAATTTTTTCATAGTTGTAAATATTTTAAGATTAGACAATAAAAAAGCGAGAACTTTACTTTCTCGCTGTTGTTAGGTATTTGGCGTGACCTTGAATGTACGAATAAGTGAAGTTCACGCTATTATATACGTGAACATTTTTCAACTTATTCCTTCACATTCCACAATCGCCAAATTTTAACAACAGACGAACTTAGCAAAAATGCTATTTTGTGCAACCCGAGAACGCTACTCGGTGTCGTTTCTGACCGCAAGGGTAGTGATTTGTTTTGAAGTGTGCAAGTGGTGAAGCGAAATTTTTTTAGTAGGTTTGCGCATTTGCATTTTCTGCAATTCCCCTACCCCCTACCCCCTATTCCCTGTTCCTTACTCCCTGTTTCCTGCTCCCTACTCCTTATTTTAAAATGCAGAGTTAAATATTTGGATGTATCGTATAAAATCATTAAATTTGCAGAGAATTAAATTTGTTTATATATTTTTTATGTCTCAGGAAATACAGTTTTTGTTGTATAATCTTCCAGATGAAGAGGGGAAGGTACAAGTAGTTATTAAAGACGAAACTATATGGTGCACACAAAAAGCTATGTCGGTGCTTTTTGGGGTGGATAGAACCGTGATTACAAAACATCTTAAAAATATATTTGAATCATTTGAGTTACAACAGGATTCAGTATGTGTAAAAATTGCACATACTGCAGAAGATGGTAAAACATATAATACTCAATTTTATTCTCTCGATGCTATTATCTCTGTAGGTTATCGTGTGAATTCGGTGCAGGCTACGCGTTTTCGTCAGTGGGCAACTAAGGTGTTGAATGAATTTATCCGCAAAGGTTTTGTACTTGATGATGAGCGTTTGAAGCAGGGCAAAGCGGTGTTTGGTAAGGATTATTTCAGAGAGTTGCTTGATAGAGTGCGTTCTATTCGTGCAAGTGAGCGCAGAATATGGCAACAAATTACTGATATTTATGCAGAGTGTAGTATTGATTATGACAAAAATTCGCCAACAACGCATGATTTTTATGCGATGATTCAGAATAGGTTTCATTATGCCATTACAGGTATGACTGCTGCCGAAATTATTTTTAATAAGGCAGACCACACCAAAGATAATATGGGTTTGACTACATGGAAAAATTCTCCTGATGGACGTATTTTGAAGTCGGATGTGTCAATTGCAAAAAATTATTTAGAAGAGAAAAAGATTCGTCAGTTGGAGCGTGCGGTTACAGGATTTTTTGATTATATAGAGGATTTGATTGAGCGCGAAAATACATTTAATATGTCGCAATTTTCGGATAGTGTAAATAAGTTTCTTGCTTTTCGCCGTTATCAGATTCTGCCAGATAAAGGTCGTATTTCTGCCGCTCAGGCTAAAGCAAAAGCAGAACAAGAATATGATATTTTTAATTTGACACAATCAATAGATTCTGATTTTGATAAACATATCCGAGCAATGTTGGATGATGATAATTAAATACTGTTAACAATGAATATTCCCGAAATAGTTAATTGTCAGCGCACGTTTTTTGCCACAGGTGCAACGCGCGGTGTGAACTTCCGATTAGAGCAGTTACGCAAATTACGCTCTGCTTTGGAACGCTATGAGCCTCAATTGCTTGATGCTTTGTGGCAAGATTTACATAAGTCACGCCGTGAGGCATTTCTTACCGAGATGAGTATCGTGTACGGCGAAATCAATTATGCGCTAAAGCATCTGAAAAAATGGGCAAAGCGCAAGCGTGTTGCCCCTGAGTTGAAGGTATTGCCGTCGCGCAGTTACATTCAGTATGAGCCACTTGGCGTGTCGCTTATCATTGCACCTTGGAATTATCCTGTCAATCTCTTGTTTGCTCCGCTTGTTGGGGCTATTGCAGCGGGATGTACTGCGGTGTTGAAGTCGTCGCCCTATGCGCCTACTGTCGATTCGGTGATGCTCGAGATGGTAGAGAATACCTTTTCATCCGAATATATTGCTTATACTCAGGGTGGTCGTGAGGTGAATACTGCACTTCTTGCCGAGCATTGGGATATGATTTTCTATACAGGTTCGCCTGCTGTTGGACGTGTTGTGATGCAGGCTGCAGCAAAAAATCTCACGCCTTGTGTGCTTGAATTAGGAGGCAAGAGCCCATGTATTGTCGATAAAACTGCCGATATCGACGTGGCGGCTCGTCGCATTGTGTGGGGCAAGTGCATCAATGCTGGGCAAACGTGTATTGCTCCCGACTATATGTTTGTGCATCACGACATTAAAGAGGCATTACTCGACCATATGCGCCACTATATAAAAGAGTTTTTTGGCGAAAACCCTGAAGAATCGGAGTATCTCTGTCGTATAGTGTCTGATAAGGCGATGAATAGATTGTTGTCGCTCGCCGATGTGCCACATAATACGTCAACTCGCTATATTGCACCGACATTACTCGATTGGGTTACCCCAAATCATCCTATAATGCAAGAAGAAATCTTCGGACCTATACTCCCTCTTATGGAATTTAGTGATATAAGGGAGGTTGAGCAGTATGTCAATTCGCATGAAAAGCCATTGGCATTCTACTATTTTGGTCGAGAGCGCGATGGTTGGGCTCTTATCAATCGTACTACTTCAGGTGGAGCATGTATCAACGATGTCTTGATGCACATCTCTAATTCTAATCTGCCATTTGGTGGCGTAGGTAATAGCGGTATGGGCAAATATCATCGTCATGAGTCGTTTCTTGCGTTCTCGAATCGTCGTGCTATACTTGCTACTCCTACTTGGTTCGATTTGCCTGTTAAATTCCCTCCATTCAAGGGATTAGAGTTATTAAAAGGATTTCTAAAATAGAAAGGCATTTTATAATCTGTCTTTGTTGTCGAGATTTTTGTGTAAAAAATCGAGACCATTATGTCGAAAAAAATATGTTATTATGTCTTTCTGTTTAAAAAATAATTTTATGCAAAAATACATATTAGAAAACGAATATCTCTTAGTTGAGGTATCATCATTTGGGGCAGAATTACAATCTATTCGTGATAAATCTACTGGTTTTGAATATCTTTGGCATGGCGATAAAGCATATTGGGGGCGCCGTTCGCCAGTGTTGTTTCCTATCGTAGGTAAAGTTTGGAATGGACGCATGCGCTATCAAGGTGTTGAATATCAACTCAGTCAGCATGGTTTTGCTCGTGATTGTGAGTTTGAGGCAATCAATGTGCTTGATTTAAATCGGAAGTTCAATTATCGTTTTTCTACGTTCAAAGCATTGGCTTTCGTATTGCATTCAAATGAGAAGACTCGTCAGTTCTATCCTTTTGATTTTTCTTTATATATTGCTTATCAACTCAATGGGCGTGAAGTGGAGGTATATTGGATTGTAGAAAACCATACAGATGGCGACATCTATTTCCAAATAGGTGCGCATCCAGCATTTAACTATCGTGATTTCGATGCCGATGCAGATATACAAGGCTATATGAAGTTTGATAAGAGCGGTGATTTGTCGCTTACACGACTTGAGTGTGGCGGTTATGCATCCCAAGAACGTACGTTGATAAATGTTCCCGCTATAGGTATTCATATTACAAAAGATACATTTGCAGGTGATGCACTTGTGTTTGAAAGACAATTGAGTAGAGTTGCATTATGTGATAAATCAGGCAATCCATACGTAGAAGTTGAGTTTGAAGCTCCTGTAGTAGGACTTTGGTCACCAGCCAAAACAGGCTATGCGCCATTTATGTGTATTGAACCATGGTATGGTCGCTGCGATGATAGCCATTTCGAAGGCGACTACAATCAAAAACCATATATCAATCATCTTGTAAAAGGAGAGGTTTTTGCATCCAAATATACTATGCGATTTATGTAATTTTTACACCAAAACAGTGAAAACGCGAAAAAATTATATTGAATTCATAGTTAAAAATGGCTATTTTGCATAGAAATAGCCACTTTTTTATCTATTTTTATGGATTGCATCTACCATAAGAATAAATATATATAGTTTTTTGATATTTGTAAATAATTGATATTTAGGCAAATTTCCACTAAACGTGAAAAATATTATACATTTTACGAAAAAAATCTACAAAATGTTTGGTTATTTCAGAAAAAGGTGCTATCTTTGCATCGCAATTGAGAGAGATACTAAATCAATCGAGAGAGCGACAATGGTGTGGTAGTTCAGCTGGTTAGAATACCTGCCTGTCACGCAGGGGGTCGCGGGTTCGAGTCCCGTCCATACCGCAAA
>JAZOMI010000102.1:0-2444 GCA_045653825.1 Candidatus Aphodosoma sp.
GAGTGTAGAATTTATCAACGCTCGATTTCACAGTGCCATCAGCCTCAACGCGAGCATACACCATACCTTTTGCGCCGATTTGTGGACGTTTCACAAAGTCGGTGAGAGCATCGAGTTGTTTGCGAGTGTAAGTAGCAGCACTTTTAGCACAGATACCGCCGATATATTCAGCCGCGTCGAACACCGAGAAACCATGGCCTTTCAACACATCCATCAACTCAACGAAACGCATTTCGAAGCGAGTATCAGGTTTGTCCGAACCATAATATTTCATAGCATCGTGCCAAGTCATGCGAGGGAATGCGTCGAGTTCGATGCCTTTGATAGTGCGGAAAAGGTGACGGCTCATACCTTCAAACATTTGGATAACATCCTCTTGTTCAACGAAACTCATTTCGCAGTCGATTTGCGTAAACTCAGGTTGGCGGTCAGCACGAAGGTCCTCGTCGCGGAAACATTTCACGATTTGGAAGTAACGGTCGAAACCACTCACCATCAACAATTGTTTGAAAGTTTGAGGTGATTGAGGCAAAGCATAGAATTGACCTTGATTCATACGGCTAGGCACCACGAAGTCGCGTGCACCCTCAGGCGTAGATTTGATGAGTACAGGAGTTTCCACTTCGATAAAGCCCTCAGCATCGAGATAGCGACGCACTTCGAACGCCATTTTGTGGCGAAGTTCGAGGTTAGCGCGCACCGAGTTACGACGAAGGTCGAGGTAGCGATATTGCATGCGGATGTCGTCTCCACCATCAGTTTCGTCCTCGATAGTGAACGGAGGAGTAGCCGACACATTGAGCACAGTCATCTCATTTACAATGATTTCGATATCGCCAGTAGCCACTTTATTATTTTTAGCCGAACGCTCAGCCACAGTACCTTTAACTTGGAGCACATATTCACGGCCGAGGTGATTAGCCTGTTCGCAAAGTTCAGCATTCACTTCATTGTTAAATACCAATTGAGTAAGACCATAACGGTCGCGGAGGTCGACAAAAGTCATACCACCCATTTTACGAGTGCGTTGCACCCAACCAGCGAGAGTAACATTCTCGCCAAGATTAACGAGGCGAAGTTCGCCACATGTGTGAGTTCTAAACATAATTTCGGTATATAATTTTATTTGTTATTTACTTGTTTATTATAGCATTAGTGTTGTGAGGTTCTTTATACACCACACACTAATCACTATACATTCATTCAACTTGCAAATATACAAAAAAAACTTGAATATTTAGTATAGATAAGGGATAAATTTTAGTAGGGGAGTAATGAGTATGATATTTATCGTAGTAGAATTATAAGCCTCGTAGAGGCGATATAATACAGACAGGATGCAGACCCCTAGTAGGATGTTATATAAAAGTCCCAGAGGGACGCAAGAATACAGACAGGGGTGCAAACCCCTGGTATGATATTATATAAAAAGTCCCATAGGGACGGCAGAATACAGACGGGGGTGTCAACCCCCGGTAGGATGTTTTATTACACAATAAACCCCGAAGGGGTGACAGAGTTAAGAAAAGACCTCGAATAGGGCGAATAAAAAAACGCCACACAATCGTTTAAATGATTGTGTGGCGAATTTGATAGAGATTTAATTATAATTATTCTTCATAAATATTTCCGCAACTATTTTTAATAGGCTTTCCATCCATTGCAAGATAGTAAATACCATATACTAATCCTACAGGAGGGACTAAAAACCACAAAAGACCTAGAGGATTTACTTCTCGTTTTAGGCAAGTTTGATATTTACCTGGTATTCTTTTATATAAATCACCATAATTTGCTTTTACATCATAACATACACCTTCAGGATTGATAAAGAAATTAACATATTTTTTTTGTTCTTCAGATACGGATTTTCCTCTATCTGTATTAGTTGTAGAAGAATAACCATAGGCATTACTATTTACTTGTGGATTGCCTCTATAATTATATCCAGCGACAGCTGAACCATAAGATGCTGAACTTGAATGTGTATTATGTGTGTTTGATGAGGTTGTAACAAATTTTATATCTTCATATATTAAGATTTTACCATCAGCACCATCTGACATTTCTCGATTTGGAACTGACATTTCCCTCATAATTTCATTTACTGTTTTGCCTTTGAACTCATCAAATTTATTACCAGTAAATTCTTGACTAGGTTGTTGATGAACAACAGTGTAAGCTACTTTTTGAGAACAAGATGCAAATAATATGATAACTAATGCACCAAATAAAAATAAATGTTTCATAAAATAAAAATTTAAATAAAAATTAATAATATAATTTATTGAAAGTAGGATACAAAAAAAAGCGGGACTCGCATTATTGCTGTTCCGCTTCACAGGCTCTGGTATTGCCTTTGCACCGAACAAGCAATACTGAAGCCCACGCTGATATGTATGAACACACGCCACTCACTTAAGTAGCATGTACATGGATATACA
>JAZOMI010000103.1:0-1761 GCA_045653825.1 Candidatus Aphodosoma sp.
ATGATTTCTTGCACTACTCCACCTTCTAAAGGCGAAAGTTGAATAGTGGTCATCGGTTGCACCTGACCATTAAGGCGAATGTAGTCATTAAACTCCCCCTCTGCGACTTCGACAATTGTCAATGTATCTGAATTGACACGCATAACATCACTACCACTTTGTGCTATAAGCACCACAATTCCTATAGCAAACATCACTCCTAACCAATACGGTACTGCCTTCATAGTAAAAGCGCGGGCAATACCTTTCTTCTTTTCAATAATTTTATCCATAAGTATTATTTTAACTGATTTATATAACTCACTCCATTGTAATAATTCACTACACACATTTTAATGAAACACTTCAACGAGGCATTAATATACTCTGCCTGTGCATTGAGATAATTATCCGACGATGTCTTCAATTCGATAGGCGAAATCAATCCTTGTTCAAACTTTTTAGTGTTAATAATGTATGCCTCTTGTTGTGCTTTAGCTCGTCGGTCGGACAGTTTGAATGCCGCCATTGCCCCATCTCGGTCTTGTACTGCTCGCTTCACCTCGCTTTCTACCTCTTGCTGCGTACGACGATACTCTGCCTCTACCCTACGATAAGCATTTTTCTTACGAGCTATATTCGAATATCTCGACAATCCATCATATATCGGTATCGACATCGACAACTGCACATACTCACCACCATTATTCACAAATTGCTGAGCGTATGGCGTAGCAACATAACCCTCCGTGTTAGGATAGGTGTAATAACTTGTTGACCACCCACCTGATAAAGACAACGATGGTGCAAATCGCCAACGTGCAGTGTTAAGTTCCGTTTTTACATTTTGCATCTTATATTCTGCCAATGCCACTGCTGGATGTGTAAAAGAAGTTGTTACATCTAAACTTTCGAAAGTATCAAATTCAGCAAACAATAATTGTGAACCGAAGCTCTTTGTGTCTTTGTCGATAAAATGCTGAATGGTGAATTGTGAATCAACTTCCTCCCACAACATCAAATCTTGCAATGTCAACATTGCATCGTCCAACTGATTCTTTATGGTAATATATTGATATTCGCGCTCTGCCAAATCTGCCTCCAACTGCACAACATCGGCGTGGCTCTTCTCGCCTAATTGCTCTTGTCGCTGTGCCAACTGCAAGTTTTCCGACATAGTCTCCACTTGCACTTTCATGACTTCTACCAACTGCGAAAAATATAGTGCATTACAATATGCCTCCATCACAGCCAAGCACAATTCATCTACAATTTGTTGTTCTTGCGTAATACCCATCTTCATCGCTATCTTCGAAATCTTCATGTTGTTCACCGCCGAGAAACCATTAAACAACACAAGACTACCCGCCACCGAATAACCATTGTTAAACGATGTGGTTGACAAATAGGTATTGGTCTCTGGATCAACACTACGCCCAAAATTCAAATAGGTGTATGTCCCTGCATCGATAGTTGGCGTAAATGCCTTCAATATCGCCTCGCGCCTTGCTATGCGTGCATCGTCAATATGCGTACGTTGTATCTCCACATTCACCGAATGCTCTATAGCATACTCCATACAATCGCGAAGAGACATTATCGATTGAGCCAACAAAAAGTCGGCAAATAACCCAAACAAAAAAATAGTGATAGTTCTATTCATAACAAAAAATAATCTTTTTTGCAATAAGAACTATCACTACCCGTGCCAAAACATTAATACACTGATTAACAAAACACTCCACATTCCACCTAAAACAAATTGTGTAAAGAAAATTTACA
>JAZOMI010000104.1:0-13309 GCA_045653825.1 Candidatus Aphodosoma sp.
TAATCCTCCCGATATAAATCAGACAATAAATATATATTTAGAAAGCCTACTAACAAGAAAAATTTGTACTTATGTTAAGAAAAAAAACTAAATCTTTTCAATCAATTGTTGCAACACAGCAAAAGTTTTCTTCGGAGCTTCAGCAAAAAAGTCAAGATATTGCGCCGTATTGTCAGGCTCCATGCCCGGAGTGTCGCTCACGATGCGTAGGCTCATGAAAGGCACCTGTTTAGCATAACACACTTGAGCAATAGCCGCACTCTCCATATCAACTGCCTTTCCATCAGGGAAATTGCGTTTGATGCCTTGCAATGTAGCCAAATCTGAGATGAATTGGTCGCCTGTGCAAATCAAACCAAAAACCAATCGACTGTTGACTGTTGACTGTTGACTGTTGACATTCTTAGCTGCCTCAAGCAAATGCTCATTAGCAGGGAATTTCAATGGAAAACCTTGCACTTGTCCCCATGCACCTTCACCACACCACACGTCGTGATAGCATGCTTCGGTACCAACCACGATATCGCCTTGGTGCATACCTTCACCTATGCCACCTGCTACACCACTATTAATAATGTAGTCGGGATGCATTTCGGCAATCAACGAAGTGACTTGCATTGCTGCATTCACCTTACCTATACCTGATTTAAGAAGTATAATTTGCTTGCCCGACAATTCACCCACAAGAGCCTTTGCACCTTCAATTTCACGCGCTTCAGCATTCTCTAATATATTGCTTACGAGGTCAAACTCGCTTTGCATTGCAACTATAATTGCTATTTTTTTCATTGTTTCTATTTTTTTATACATGAAGACAAGAAAACAAGAACTTAGTCAACGATTAAAAGTCAACAATCTTTGTAATCTGTAATCTATTTCATGTACTCCTGTCTTCCTGTCGTAAAAGAAAGTCTTCATGTCTTGATATCAATAACCTAATATTTTCAACATCGACTTATAAGACTGCTCTTTAGCAAAGAGTTTTGTGAACCATTCGCCCTCTTCGTCGCGGTCAATCACCACCAATTTTGGACCAGGAATCAAGCAGTGTTGAATACCACCATAACCACCAAGACTCTCTTGGTATGCTCCCATGTGGAAGAAACCTACATATTGATCCTCTCCCTCTTTGATTTTTGGCATGAACACAGCATTCGAGTGCGCTTCGGCATTATAGAAATCCTCCGAATCGCAAGTCAAACCACCAAGATTGACACGCTCGTACTCCGAGTTCCAATTGTTGATTGCCAACAACACAAAACGCTGATTGATACCCCACGTATCTGGCAATGTAGTCATAAACGACGAGTCAATCATATTCCATTTCTCACGGTCGTTTTGTTGCTTTTGATTGACAATGCTATAAAGCATAGCACCACTTTCGCCAACTGTATAACTACCAAACTCTGTGAAGATATTTGGCTCAGGTACATTATTGTTTTGACAAATGGTTTTCACTTGTGCCACAATCTCCTCAACCATATATTCATAGTCGAACTCAAAGTCCAAGTGCGCTTGGATAGGCATACCACCACCAATATTGAGCGAATCGAGCTCAGGACAAATCTCTTTCAAGTCACAATAGAGGTTCACCGCTTTTGCCAATTCATTCCAATAATAGGCCGTATCACGAATACCTGTATTCACAAAGAAGTGAAGCATCTTGAGTCGCACATTCGGATTATGTTGTATCTTATTTTGATAATAAGGAATAATATCATTATAACGAATACCAAGACGAGATGTATAGAATTCGAATTTAGGTTCTTCTTCCGAAGCAATTCGAATACCCACATTCAACTCTTTTACTTCGTTCATATCAAACAAATCCAACTCAAATTTATTATCAAGAATCGGAATTACATTGTTAAATCCACGCTTAATCAAGTTTTGAATATTCTCGACATACTGCGGACGTTTGAATCCATTACATAATATATATGTGTCAGTTTTCAAGTGACCTGACTCGTGCAATGCCTCAAGCATATTGATATCAAAGGCCGAAGATGTCTCGATATTCACCTTATTTTTAAGCACTTCTTCCATTACAAATGAAAAATGCGACGATTTTGTACAATAGCAATAGTTGTATGTAGCATTATAATCTACCTTAGCCATAGCCACATTGAACATACGGCGCGTCTTTTGTATATTCGCCCCAATCTTAGGCAAATAGCATATACGCAAAGGTGTACCATACTGTTTGATAACCTCCATCAAAGGAATACCAAACCACTGAAGTTCACCATCTTCCATTGTAAACTCTTCATTAGGCACCTCAAATGCCTGTTGAATCAAATCGATGTACTTATTTTTCATAATTAAGACTATTAGTAGTGAGTAGCGAGACGTAGGGACGCACGGCTCGTGCGTCCGCTTTATTTACCAATAAAAAATCCAAACATCACAGCCACACACCAAACTAAGTAAGTTAGATTATAAAATTTCAAACAATGTAATTAACTTAGATTACCACAAAATTAGATAACCTAAATATTTCGACTGCAAAGTTACACAATATATTCCATATACACAAGCATATATGCAACTTTATAGACCTTGCAACTCGACTTTGCAAAAAAGTTTATTTTCTATAATACATATTACTTACTCACCTTCCCTAATAGTAAAAAGCTTATTACAAAAAAAAAATCAACCCCAAGAACATCAACATCCTCAAGGTCGATTATTTTACCCTTTGCGCTTGCACGTTGCTCATAAAGGATAATATTCTGCTCACTGGCAAACAGGACGGACAGGCTGTACGTCGCCGCGACCGTAGGGGCCCCAGCTCACGTAGTCCGAATTGAAGTCCACGGTGTAGGCGCTGCTCGGAATGTCGGTGAAGAGCGAACTCGACCAGTAGTAGCCGTACGACCCAGCACCGATGAGCGTGCCCGCGTTCGTGCAACCCGCAGCGGGCAAAAAGATTGAGTTACCATTTGGTCCTGTTACTTTATATCCATTCACACCATTTTGTGTAGTCCAATCCCATGTACAATTATTACGCAATTCATCTTGCTCTGCTTTAGTTGGCATACGCCATGCTCCGCCCCAATTCACAGTTGCTGCATCGTCTTCTGGGTCGAGAACGGTTTTATTATCTGTGAAGCCATCTTTGCCGTGATTACTTTGTGTGCAATATTTTGTTAATGTATGAGATGATCCTGCGCAATACTTATATGTACTCCAGTTGTATGTTGTTTTTGGCTCTACCTCGCCCCATGCGAAGTAGTCGCCATACTCTTCTGGCGTTGTTGCTCCTACGTTGCATGTCGCCCATTTCAAACCTGATGGTAAACCAAGGTCTACATATTCATGATCATTATGTTTACCTACTCCATTTTCTTCTATAGAAGATTCACAAGAGGTAAAAAATACCAAACCAATTGCCACTACAGCAATAATTGTTAAAATTCTTTTCATAGTTTTATTGTTTTTTTAGTTATTAAGTTCATGTTCGCCCCCTTCGGGGACGATGATATGGGAGAGAGGGGATTTTCTTCTAGCCGCAGGTAACCTCCCTATGGTCGGTCACACAGCGGTTAAGTATGGTTGGACGTCTTCGACGCCCCAACAATCGAAATCCCAACAACCGACTCCCTGCCCCTACTCCTAATTCCTAACTCCTAATTCCTAACTCCTTACTCCCTATTTAACCGCAAGGCTAACAAGAATATTTCATATATCACAACTTTTTTCAAAAAAAAATAGGCTTCTACCCCCCCCCCCCCGTTAACTATTTTTAACACTCCAACACTAACACACAGAAAGCAATTTTTCGACCAAAAAACAATTTACTTTCCAAACCGACTGAACAATTTGTAAAAAAAAGAAAGCCACACTATCCCTCTCCGATAATGTGATTTTTTATTTTTACTTAAATAAACTATCATCTCACATGCTTCAACATTGCTGGATTCGCCTCAATATACGCTTTCATCGCATCATATCCATACTGATAAATCTCTTTATAGTATTTAAAATCAAACTCGTGATACTCTTTCAATGCCCAACAATCAACAAGAAAATCTGCAATTGCGCGATTAGGTTCGGCATTTTTATGCTGAAATAGACGCAAGCCCCACTTTGCCATATCGAGCGAGTTTTTTGCTTCATAATTCTTCATAAAAGGTAATACATCTATAGCAATAACCTTCAATGATGGAATACCTAATTGCTCACGCAAGGCTTTGACTGGAAGATTATCTGTAACTCCACCATCAACATAACGCACGCCATCTATAACAATTGGTTCAAATACAGCTGGAATTGATGCCGATGCCGCAACAAATTCTATCAAATTATTTCCAGTATAACAATAAACCGGCTCACCTGTTTCTACGTCCGTAACACATACCATAAAACTACGTTCAAGACTATCGAACGAGTTATGAGAAACAAATTCATTCAACTCTTTGTATAAGGTTTTCTGCGTGCTCATGCCTTGATTCCAATAAGCCGATTGCCAAGTCATCAAATGACCCACCTTATACAATCGCTTGTCTTTGACAATCTCCATTATCTCATCTGCCGAATATCCCGCCGCATACATCACACCGATTATCGCTCCCATACTCGTGCCTGCCACATACTTCGGCTCAATGCCATACTCTTCGAGAGCCTTAATCGCCCCGATATGCGCCAAACCTAACGCACCACCACCACTCAACACTAAACCAAATTCTTGAGTTGAGAGTTGAGAGTTGAAAGTTGAAAATTTTTCACTTTGCCCAGTATCCATATTTTGCGCACTAACAGCCACAATCCATAAAAACAAAAACAAATATGTAACTAAATTCCTCATATTATTTCTTAAACAAATAGGCACAAACTTGATAAGGTTTCAATGTCATTTCGACCGGCTCTTCTGCCGAAAAGTTTAATTCGGTCGCAACATCCGTCATCAAATCTGTTGCAACAACTTTGCCAAATCGAGTTGAGAGTTGAGAGTTGAGAGTTGAGAGTTTTTCGCTTCGCTCAAAATTATTCATCACTTCAAAGAGATGATGAGTAAGATTAAGTCGCACATTGCGTTCTTCGTCTGCAAAGTTAGCCACTACGAGCAACACCTCCTTATCTGTATAGCGCACAAAAGCGTACTGACGGAATGAGTCAAACTGTGGATTACGCTGATTGAGCCACATCAAATCATAGAACTTACCCTCTGCCACCACCTCACGATTCGCAACGCCTATCAATCTACGATACAAGTTGAAAGTTGAAAGTTGAGAGTTGAAAGTTGAGAGTTCTAAATCACTCCTAACCCCTAACTCCTCACTCCTAACTTCAAATATTTTTTGTAATTTACAAAGGCTCTCCACCTTCCAATAGTCGAATATCGTAGTACGACCATCAAATCCACTAAATCCTTCGGCTTCACATGCTTTTTCGCCTAATTCCTGACCTGCATACACCATCACAGGCGAAGCAGAAATCAACGTAGATACTGCCATTGCTGGAAAGCCTTTCACCGCATCACCAGCAAAGAATTGCGATGCAATACGCTGTTCATCATGGTTTTCCATAAAATTGAGCATATGCTCTTTGATGTCGTCCACCGCTTGCCATGCGTATGTAATTGCCTCTGCTGTGCCTTGTCCTTGCACCACCGAACGCAATGTGTCGTACAACCCTACTTTATCGTACAAATAATCAAATCCGCCATGGTGGATATAGCTACGATACTGCGCAGGATTATACACTTCGGCAATAAATATTACATCGGGATGCACCTTTTTGACATGTGCCAATGCCCAATGCCAAAACTCCACAGGCACCATCTCTGCCATATCGCAACGGAAACCATCGACCCCTTTCGATGCCCAAAACAACAAGATTTGCAACATCTTATGCCATGTGTCAGGGTGCGGATTGAAATGTGTCGCTCCACCGCCACAATAGTCAACTCCATAGTTCAGTTTCACAGTCTCGTACCAATCATTCTTGCCAGGCGATGCCGAAAAACAATCATTACCCGTAGCACGAGCAGGATATTCCACATAGTCTTCTCTATCAAACTGCGGACTAAACGACTCATTCACACAATAATAGAAGTTATTATCACGCTCGAAATGCCAATCGGTTCTATCCCCTGCGCCCAATGGTTCAACTCCCTCAGGAGCCGAAATCGAATTATAATTACGCGCCACATGGTTTGGAATGAAATCCATAATCACCTTGAGCCCTGCCTTATGCGTGCGAGCAATCAATCGTTCCCACTCTTGCATGCGCTCTGCTGGTTTATCTGCCAAATCTGCATCGACATTATAATAATCCCTCACTGCGTATGGCGACCCTGCCTTACCTTTCACCACTGCACGATGATTAGCTGGCTGACCTATCTCGCTATAATCGGTCTGCGTAGCATGGTCCAACACCCCTGTGTACCACACATGAGTATAACCAAACTCCTTCAACCCGCTCAACACCTTTGGCGTAAACATACTAAACTTACCTACTCCATTCTCCTCAATCGTACCATTCTGAGTATTCCCCTTCGCCCGATGCGACGCCTTACGCCCCTTATTACCAAACAATCTCGGCAATACTTGATATATAACTATTTTCATATTTTATTCATTAATCGTTTTGTTTCTTGCATTTCTCGCTGTAAAAGACGCATTCGCTCTACTAACTGCTCTTGGCTAGGCAAAACATCTTTAATTTTCAAATTATTATATGTTGCAACACCCATAGGTGTAGTAAGTCCTTTAAATGACCACTGAACATCAATTTTATCCATATCAGAACAAACAAGGAGTCCTATTGTTGGATTATCTTCCGACGATTTCAATAACTCATCAACTGCATTTACATAATAATTCAACTTTCCTGCAAACTCTGGTTCAAATGGTTTAGCTTTCAACTCACAAACAACATAACAACGCAATCGTATATGATAAAACAATAGGTCTATCTTACGAGTACGACCTCCAACAAGAATCTCTTTCTGACGTCCAACAAACGCAAAACCTGTTCCTAACTCTAATAATAAATCTGTCACATTTTTTGTTAGAGACTCTTCTAATTCAGCTTCGTCATACACCTCATGTTCAACAGTCGCAAAACCAAAATCATAATTCTCTTTCAATACCTCTTGAATAAGTTTACTCTGCAATACAGGCAAATGTTCAGCAAAATTATTTATTATCCTACCTTGATGTTCATATAAATTTGATTTTATGCAATTGATTAAAGCTGACCGACTTAAGCTTTGTTCGATTGTTTTCTTTATATAAAAAAGAGCTTCATCTATACTATTACATCGTGTTATAATCTCAATATGCTGCCCCCAAGGCACTAAACCAAAAGGCAATGGAAAATCCACTCCTACACTATCAAAATTAGAAAATACTTGCTCAGCAAATTCTCCAACAGGCCATTGGAGTTTTATACTTGTCTGTGTAATAGAAGATTGCAATTCTCCAATATATTGTTGGAGTTTCTCAAATGGCTCCTGAATGGTATAAAAAAGATACCATTTTTTCATATACCACAAATTCGAAGTAGAAAACCCATCAGCATCAGGAAACTCTCGTTTCAAATCAAGACTAACTTGTTCTACCACACCAGCTCCCCAACGTTCCTCTGCTTTCTTCTGAACCAAATCACGACCAAGTTGCCAATTAAACAACAACTTCTCTGCATTCACCCTGACCGCAGCTTTCACCTGAGCCGAACGATAACGATGCTTTATATCTGCTATCCAATCGGCATAATCTGCATCAATATGAATATCATGCGACTTTACTATGTGAGGCTCTTCTCGTTGCATATTTTTTTGTATTTATCTTCTCTAATAACAAAAAATCGCTCCTTAAAACCTAAAATCCCTCTCACCTAAAGCAATTTTCTTGATATTTTCCACTGCTTTTGCTCTGATTTTCGGATGTGGCACGCGGTCTATTTCTGCCGCTATCAACTTCTCTATCTTCACTTTAACTTCTGCCGATGCATAGTCTTCTGAATACTCCTTCAATGTCATCAACGCATTTGGCTGACAGCAATTAGCTATCTGTCCGCTCTTTGCCAACGACATGAACCTGTCGCCTGTGCGACCTTCGCGGTAACATGCGGTGCAGAAGCTTGGTATATAGCCCAAATCCAACAACCACGACACTACCTCATCCAGTGTTCTTTCGTCCGAAACATCAAATTGTGCTGTTTCGTTATGACGTTCTTCTTCAGTGTAACCACCCACCGATGTACGCGAACCGCCACTAATTTGACTAACACCCAAATCCAACACTTTTGCGCGACTTTCGGCTGTCTCACGTGTCGAAACAATCATACCGGTATATGGCACTGCGATACGCAACACTGCCACGATTTTTTGGAATATCTCGTCCGAAATAACATTCTTAAAGTCGGCTGTATCTATATCATCAGCAGGACAAATACGTGGCACACTTATCGTATGCGGTCCGCATCCAAACTTAGCCTCTAAGTGCTCTGCGTGCATCAAAAGTCCCACAAAATCATAACGATAAGTCTCCAATCCATACAACACACCTATACCCACATCATCAATTCCTGCCTCCATTGCACGGTCCATTGCCTCTGTGTGATAAGCATAGTCGCTCTTTGGCCCACGTGGGTGCAACATCTCATAATTCGCCTTATTATATGTCTCTTGAAACAAGATATATGTGCCAATGCCCGCATCTTTCAATTTCTTATAATTCTCTACTGTCGTTGCCGCAATATTCACATTCACACGACGTATCGCACCATTTTTGTGCTTGATGCTATAGATGGTCTCGATACTCTCCAAAATATACTCCAACGGATTCAATATCGGATGTTCACCAGCCTCCAACGCCAATCTTTTATGACCCATATCTTGCAATGCAACCACCTCTGCCGCAATCTCCTCTTGTGTCAATTTCTTACGTGGAATTGTCTTATTCTTAGCATGATAAGGGCAATACACACAACTATTCACGCAATAGTTCGACAAATACAATGGCGCAAACATCACGATTCTGTTGCCATAGATATGCTGTTTGATTCTACGTGCAAGCGCAAACATCTTCTGTATCAACTCCTCATCCTCACACGCCAACAACAATGCTGCCTCACGGTGCGACAACCCCTTATAATCACCGGCTCTCTCAATCAAACTTTCCACAAGAGCCCTATTATTCTTATTCTCATCAGCCCATGCAATCGATGCCAAAATCTCCTCATGGTCAATGAATTCTACTGCTTTTGATGATAACTTATCGTACATATATTTCAATTTTTTATTTTTAACAAAAGTACAAATTCAATTTTAATCCTTAATAAGAATATCAAATATTTACTCGCAAAATAATTTAAATACTATTTTCAAGAAAGTACAAGCCTTAAATCATATCCAAACCTACTTTGTTTTTTCCTCTACTTTAATCATTTCCCTGAGCTCCTCGATTGCTTTTCTGTGCTTCTCGATGCCGTCGATTAACTCTCTTTGTTTTGCTGCTACTGGGCCGATAGCGTCGGACCATGATGGGTAATCACCTCCAAAATAGGCCTCCCAGTGGGCGTGAAGTGCTTTGTTTAATTCTATACTGTGCTCATGCTCGATTATTCGAGCCTCATACCATGCTATTTTGTCGCTTCTCATATTACGTTGTATTTTGCTATTCTGCTATACATTTTATTTACTTTGTCAATTTCTTTTTGCTCGTGGAATCCTTCTTATCCTAAATTTACGCTTCACCTCAAATTCATCTCCACCAAAATTCACTAAAACACCATTATCTATATGCGTTGTTTGCAAATAATTAACCAACTGCATCTCATGTATTTTATTCAACTGCGAAACCGCTTTTATCTCTACAATCACTCGCTTCTCCACTAATAAATCCGCCCTAAAAACACCTACTTCAACACCCTTATAATCTACTCTCATCGGCACTTGATTCTCTACTTCTAAGCCTTGCATCTTCAACTCCACTATCATCGCATTTTCATAGGTACTCTCCAAATAACCTTGAGCCAAACGTTTTCTCACCTCAAACGCAGCACCAACAATCATTTTAACCAATTCATCATCAGAAATATCTATCATAACAAAAAGAATTTTAAAACAAAATAATTATTATAAAATTATGATTTAGGGCTTGTACTTAAAAAAGTAATCATACTCACAAAATATTAAAATACAGAATAAATCCACAAGCCAGCAAAAATAAAAATATGTACTTCTGTTAAAACGAAACAAAGCATCAACTCAAAAAATACCCCATCTTCATCAACTGCTCCTCTATCCCCTTCCGGCTCTCTGCCGCCTCCAAATCCATACATATCTTATTGTCATACAGCGCATATTTCTTCCGTTGCGACACTGGCGACAGGTTAGGCATCACCACATTAGCCCCTGCCATAATCCCCTGTTCGCGTCCGTCTGTCGCCAACGTGCCGAGCGACGTAGTAGCCGGAATATTCGCCTCTGGGTGCATCAAACGCAATATCGCTATCAACCTCAGTGTCAACTCCACCGACCCATTCTTGCACTCCGCAAACGGCGTATCTCGATGACTCACAAACGGTCCAATACCAATCATCTGAGGCTGCAACTTCTCAATGAATCTCAAATCCCCCACCAAGTCATCCACCGTCTGATACGGACTACCCACCATCATCCCCGTACCCGTCTCATATCCAATCCGTTTCAATGTCTGCAAACACCGCATCCTATTCTCATACGACATCCCCTCTGGATGCAAACGCCCGTAATGCACCTCATTCGCCGTCTCGTGTCTAAGCAAATATCTATCTGCTCCTGCATCAAACCATCTCTGATAATCCTCATCTGGTCGTTCACCGAGCGACAACGTGATTGCCTTCTTTGGCCAACGCCTACGAATCTCCTTCACCACCATCTCGACCCACTCCGTCGTATGACGCACATCCTCACCACCTTGCAATACAAATGTCTTAAAACCAAGCAAATCCCCCTGTTCACAACACTCCCATATCTCCTCAGCCGACAACCTATATCTCTCTACCGACGTATTACCCGCACGAATACCACAATAATAACAATTATTCCTGCAATAGTTCGAAATCTCAATCAACCCACGCGCCTTCACCTCACGACCAAAATTCTCCACGGCCACCTCTTGTGCCTGACGTTTCAACTCCGCCACCAATTCATTATCAGCCGACAACAACAACTCTCGCAACTCAGCATCCGCCAAGCTACGCTCCCTCCTCAATCTATCAATCATTTCGTATTTCATACTTTAATATTTCAAACAAAGGGCGTCGAAGACGTCCAATCATACTTAACCGCTGGTGACTGAGCAAAGCGAAGGAACCTGCGGATAGCGAATCTCCCTCCCCCATCGTCCCCAAAGGGGGCGAACATCAAAAAAATCAATCAACCATAAAATACCTCATATCCACCTCTACCCCCGACTCTCTCAACAAACCCAACAATTCATCCCTAAAACTAACCTTTTTATGATGCTCCTTCTGATTTTTTATATAATTAACCAACATCTCTTTATCTCGACACGAATAAGACAACGCACAATAAGATTTTGACCAACCCTCAAACTTCGGAAAACTAACCCTATTCTCTTTCAAATATACATTTGTTGCCGTCTTCAAATCCCGAACAAAATCCGCAATAGCAATTGTCGCAGGCAATTGAACCAATATATGCACATGATCGGGCATACCACCAATACGATACAACACACCTTTCTTGTTTTCAACAAACCCCCATATGTAGCGATACAACAATTCTTCTTTATCCACAACTATCACCGACGCACTATTTTTAGGTCGAAACAGTATATGGTACAAAAGATTAGTATATGCCATAATATTTATATGTTCGCCCCCATTCGGGGACGGATTATAGTTCTATTCCACCTACCCGCAGGTTCCTTCTCTCATTTTTCGCTACGCTCAAGTTTTTTTGCTTTGCTCGGCATAGTTTAAACAAGCTTAACTCTGCTCTCGCTTATCGCAAAAAATCACCAGCGGTTAAGTATAATTTGCCCTCTTCGAGGACTATACTTCACACACCAAATACGTCTCGCAAAGATACAAAAAATATTCCAAACCACCCCACCTTCCAACTCATAAAAAACTATAAAAAAAGTTTTGATTACTTTCTCAAAAGTAATAACTATTTTTAGTACCTTTGCAAAACAAATGATTCGCAAAATCATACATATCGACATGGACGCCTTCTATGCCTCGGTTGAACAACGCGACAACCCCGAGTTACAAGGCAAACCCATCGCTGTAGGCCACGGCGATGTGCGTGGTGTCGTGTCTGCTGCTAGCTATGAGGCTCGCCGCTTCGGTGTCCGTTCTGCCATGTCGTCGATCAAGGCGCAAAAACTATGCCCCGACCTCATCTTCGTACCTGGTCGAATGGAGGTCTACAAAGAGGTCTCTGCCCAAATCCACGAAATCTTCCACTCCTACACCGACCTTGTCGAACCTATCTCGCTCGATGAAGCGTTTCTCGCCGTCACCCACAACAAGCCTGGCATCGAACTCGCCGTCGACATTGCCCGCGAAATCAAACAACGCATCCGCACCGAACTCAACCTCGTTGCCTCTGCTGGCGTCTCTTACAACAAATTCCTCGCAAAAGTCGCCTCTGACTATCGCAAACCTGATGGTCTCTGCGTCATCCACCCCGACAAAGCCCTCGATTTCATCGAAACGCTCGACATCGAGCAGTTCTGGGGCGTCGGCAAAGTCTCTGCTCGCAAATTCCGCCAACTTGGCATCCACACAGGCAAACACCTCCGTCAATGCTCTCTCGCCATGCTCACTCGCCAATTCGGCAAGATGGGACAAACCTACTACGACTTCGCTCGTGGCATCGACCTACGCCCTGTCGAGGCTGTATATATCCGCAAATCAGTCGGTTGCGAGCACACGCTCGAGCGCGACGTATGCCGCACATCGTCTGTCATCATCGAACTCTACCACGTAGTCACCGAACTTGTCGAACGTCTCACTCGCCAACAATTCGTTGGCAACACCCTCACACTCAAAATCAAATTCCACGATTTCACTCAAGTCTCTCGCAGCCACACCACCGACACTCCGCTCACCACGCTCAAAACCATACTCCCCCTCGCCAAAGAACTCCTCAAAAAAGTCGAGTATCGCAACCACCCCATCCGTCTCATCGGTCTCTCAGTCTCTCACTCTACCGACCCATCAGGCAAAGACACAGCATACCATCTCCATAACGACCACAACACCCCCAACCCCCAACTCACCCTCCCATTCTCTATCCCCACCGAAACAAAAATTATCCCACAAAATAACACAAATATTCACA
>JAZOMI010000105.1:0-2066 GCA_045653825.1 Candidatus Aphodosoma sp.
TGAAAAAACTAATCTCACTAACAATAATACTTCTTTGCACCCTCGCAGCATACGCCGAAACTGCTGAAACTCGCAAAGAAAACCCTCACCAAATACGCATCGGTATAGCCGACGACCTAGTACTACGCGGGTTTGAAACGACTATGATGAACAACAACCTATCACTCCCTACCGCACAAGAGGGCTATCGCATAACAGGCTTCGACGAATACAACTACCGCAGCACTGGCCACCTCTATGTCGAATATCTCTATCGCATCAACCATTGGCTCGGCGTAGGTGCAAACTTCGACACTCGCACTTCGCTTTGGAAACGAACCGACTACTCTATCTGCCCTCACGAAAGCATAGTAAACACCCAAAACCACCACGCCGTAGGCTTAATGCTCACACCTACCGTGCGCTTCACCTATTACGACACCCCTTACGCAAGTTTCTATGCCTCAGTGGGTATAGGCGCACAAATGCAAACCTACGACAATATAATAGAAAGCCTATCGCTAAACGTGGACCTCTGCTACTTCGGCGTCAGTCTCGGCAAAAACCACTGGTTCTGCGACCTTGAACTCAGCCTCGCCTACGGCCCCCTCCCCCTCGACCGCCTCTACCGATTCGCCGTAGGCTACAGATTTTAACAACCCACTTAAGTACATACTACTATGAAAACACATACCATAATTAGCCTCATTTGCCTATTCATCATCATGACATTCAATTCATGTATAACATACATCGACGCATGGTTAGACCCCGTGCGTTGCATCCGAGGCAAAATAATAGATTTCGACACAAACAAACCTTTAACAGACATCGAGATAACTAACACAGAAGAAAATCAGATTGTTTACACTGATTCGGTTGGTTCTTTTCACATACACTTAGACCAAAACTACGACGGCTATACTCTCCTTATCAACAATAACGCCAACAACGGCTATTCACAAAAAGATACAATAATAACAGACTCTATCTATAACGGAGAGAAAATAATAATCTATCTTACCAAACAACAATAAAAACTTAATGCCATGAAAAAGATAATAGCAATCACAATAATACTCCTTTGCTCCCTCGTGACATTTGCCGAAACACGAGAAAATCGCAAAGAAAATCCACATGAAATACGCATAGGCGTAGCCGACTGCTTTTACTCATGGCTTAGTAACAACGACTTTTTCTATGGAACACTTCCTGAGAGTTTATCACAAGGATACGTCGATATATCAGGGGGAAATTATGATTTTATCTACACTGGATTTTTATTCGCCGAATATCAATACCGTGTAAACAAATGGTTCGGCATAGGCGCAAACCTCACGATATTAGGCACAGGCAATACTGAATACTATCACGAACAATGCCAAGTAGAAAACTACTACACAGAAAAAAGAAACTATGGCGCAATGATATATCTAATGCCCGTGGCCCGATACACATACCTCAACAAAAAGAATATCAGCCTATATAGCTCATTAGGATTTGCCCCTGGTATAGATATATATGAGAACAAATGTAATTTCACATGGGCTGTTGACTTCACCTATTTTGGCATGAGCATCGGCAAAGGACATTGGTTTGGCGACATCGAATTAGGCGGCGCAATACCCCTCTTCTTCACAAAAATGCTCAGAGTAGGAGTCGGTTACCGATTTTAAAATACAAAGCACAAACAATAAAATATAACGACTATGAAAAAGTTAAATCGCTCTATCCTACGCAAAGTCAATTACTGCATTGGATTAATATTTTCTTTATTTGGAATTACTTCTTGCGAAGAAATTCGTGTTGAATATGGCGTACCATCGGCTGATTATCAAATCTCTGGTCGTGTAGAGAATGCTCAAAAACAAGGTATTCAAGGCATAAAAGTATATATGAAAAGTGCAATGAACTACGACTATGATACATTCGAAGGTAACCCTTATACCACCGATACAACTACTACCGATGGAGCGTTTGAGATAAATTGCAGAGAATTTCCAGAACGAGAAATTTGGCTCATAGCCGAAGACATCGACTCCACTGAGAAGGGCTCATACCGACGCGACTCGGTGCTTATCACACCC
>JAZOMI010000106.1:0-5313 GCA_045653825.1 Candidatus Aphodosoma sp.
ATTATATTTTGCATCATAGTCAAAGAATTCGTTATCAGTAACCACCTCTGTAATAGGGAATATGCGAGTTGCCTTTTTAGTACGATACATTCCGCTCGTAACCTCTGTGCCTTGCATATAAGCCTCAATCATCACCTCTTCACCTTCACTGAATGCTTTAGCTATAGCTGTTTGTATTTGGTCTTGAGTTTTAACTTTTGTAACACCAAAACTACTACCACCAACACTTGGTTTAATAAAACATGGCAAGCCTATTTCTTCCATAACTCGCTCATCAGTAACCGTATCTCCCGCACGCAACACAATACTGTTTGCCACGCGGATACCAAACGAACGAAGATAATTGTTACAAGCATACTTATCGAATGTCAATGCCGCTTGCAACACATCACAGCACGAAAACGGAATATTTAATAGGCGGAAATATCCTTGTAGAATACCATTCTCGCCTGGTGTACCATGAATAGTGATATATGCAAAATCAAATTTAATCTTTTCACCTTGATAAGTAAAAGAGAAATCATTTTTATCAATCGGCAATTTCTCGCCCGACGGATGTTCCACATGCCAATCTTGTCCGATAATCACTACAATATATTTCTCATACTTTTCGCTTGGAATAAAGCTATCCAAACCAGCAGCACTGCGCATCGACACTTGCCATTCACTCGAATCGCCACCTGCCACTATTGCTATTTTTCTTTTCATTCCATTTATTGTTTTAGAAGACAAAAGAACTTGATAACAAAAACTAATTTTTTATGCCTTTTTGTTATTCTGTCTTTTATTTATCAAAATTAATCTATTATATTCGACGGATTATATTTCCTCCATTTCTCTAATAAAGCTGTTATATCAGCTGGCAATTCGCTATCAAATTGCATCCACTCGCCTGTCGTAGGATGTGTAAACCCAAGTGTTTTGGCATGCAAGGCCTGACGCGGACACACCTCAAAACAATTACGCACAAACTGTTTATATTTCGCAGTTGGCACTCCCTTCAACGGCTCATTTCCTCCATAACGGTCATCATTAAACAATGTATGCCCAATATGTTTCATATGCACACGTATTTGGTGTGTACGACCTGTTTCGAGTTTACATTCAACTAATGTACAATATGCAAATCTTTCTATTACACGATAATGCGTAACTGCATGCTTTGCCAACGGATTTTCATTCTCATCAAACACAGTGAACAACATACGGTCACGTGGGTCACGAGCCAATGCGCCAATAATTGTTCCCTCATCCTCTTTCACCGTTCCCCAAACAAGTGCATTATACGTACGCTCTGTCGTTTTATTGAAAAATTGCAATGCAAGATTAGCTTTTGTATCTTCATTTTTTGCCACAAGCAGCAATCCCGAAGTGTCTTTATCAATACGATGCACAAGTCCAATATGCGGATTGTTGGCATCGAATTTAGGGTCATGACGCATGTGCCATGCCACAGCATTAAGCAATGTGCCATCAAAATTACCAAATCCCGGATGCACCACAAGGTTAGGTTGCTTATTCACCAATATTATATCATCATCCTCATAAACCACCTCAATCGGAATATCTTGTGGCTCAATAGTCACCGCACTACGTGGATAGTCCAACACAATAGAAATCACATCGAGCGGCTTTACTTTATAATTGCTTTTTACGGGCTTATCATTCACCAAAATACGCTCAGCATCGGCTGCCTCTTGAATACGATTACGCGAGACATTACCCATACAATTGACTAAATATTTGTCAATTCGCATCATGGTCTGTCCCTTATCAACCGTAAAACGATAATGCTCATATCGTTCTCGTGATTGCTCCAACATCAAATCATCATCTTCTTCGTAGTTTTGTTCTTGCTGCATATTTCTATTTTTTTTAGTCTGACATGTCAGACCAGTCCGACTAAATAAGTTTATGAATTAAAAAAAATTTTCACTACGTTCAAGATTTTTCTTACACTCGGCAGAAAAGTTCTAAAACAGCCAAATTTCATTTGTCTGAAATATTTTAATCAAAAACGCCAAACAAAAGCGAGCTTTGTTTAGCGAATAAAAATTTTTCGCTATGCTCAAGATTTTTCTTGCACTCGGCAGAAAATTCATAACCAGCCAAATTTCATTTGTCTGAAATATTTTAATCAAAAAAACGCCAAACAAAAGCGAGCTTTGTTTGTCTTTTTTGATTAAAATATTTTGAACTTTTCTGCTCTCGTTAATCAGAAAAATTCCTCATCCATCTCTTGCGTACCTTTCGACAATTTCAATTCCACCGCCTTTCCTCCATACACCGATAATCCTGCATCTGGATGTTGTTGATATACTCTAAATTTCAAACTATCAATACTATCGACTGGTATTTTATCAAAATAGGCAGACCCAAAACTAAGGCGATACTCCTTAATCATCTTTTGTGCTTCTGGCAATGTCATACCAAGAAAACTTGGCACTACCACCTCTATCGACATATCATTTTGTCCCACAACGAGTATAATCTGACTACCATCAGGCAATTTCGCCCCCGCAGTCAATACACTATCGCCCCACATCACAGCCAACACCTCATCATTAAATTCGTATGGTTCATAACGCACCGAATCAACATTAAATCCCAATGTCTTCAAATTCGATTGCACCTTGCGACGACTCTCTCCCACAAGATTTGGCACCATCACCATCTTACGTTGTTTGCTATTCACCGTAATATAAACCTTACGATTTTTCTTCACTTTCGTACCCGCAACTGGTGTTTGTTCTGCAATTTCGCCACCCTTCATCGAACGAATATACACCGAATCGATGATTTCATATCCCAAATTGCTATCTTTGAGTATCAATTCTGCCTCCTCCACATACATACCCGACAAATCTGGCACCTCTACCGATTCGCCATGACGAGTATAAACATCCAATCGCCAAAATACAACCCAACAAATCGCAATAACTAAAACAATTGCTGCCAATATATTAAGCCACAAAAAACGACTTTTCAAAAAATTCCAGAGTGTTTTCATAATTCATTAAGTAATAAGCAGTAAGTAACAAGTAGAAAGGCTTTAATCGTCTTACGACTTTCTACTTACGACTTTCTACTATCAAGGTGCAAAGTTACAAATTTTCGGGCAATAAAAAAAGTATAGACAACATAAATTGTCCATACTTTTCTTATTTTCTTTTAATGTAACCGACTTTAGATTTTAGATACTATCCACAAGCATTAGACTTTTCTACGAAACTTCATATCTATTGTCTCGTGTCTCGTGTCTATTTTCTATTTAATATTATGCTTTTTTGCAATATTCGTCAGATACAGTCAATTTTTTACGACCATGAGCGCGACGTGCAGCCAATACACGACGACCATTTGCTGTAGCCATTCTTTCACGGAAACCGTGTTTGTTTCTTCTTTTACGGTTAGAAGGTTGGAATGTTCTTTTCATTGCTTCAATATTTTAATTGTTTTACTTTCCAATATTTCGGGTTGCAAAGGTAGACATTTTTTTCGACATAGCAAAGAATTTGACCTCTTTTTTGCAAAAAACTTTCGTTTACTCCTTAAATATAGGGCTTTTATCGTTTTTTTTTCGTACCTTTGCACTCGATTTCAGTGCAATTTTATGCTTTTTCGGCTCATTTAACCATAAATTCAACCCCACCAAAAAGCAAAAAAAGCACAAATATCTCATTTTTAATTGAAAAATCAACAATAAAACGATGAATAAAAAGTTATTTATTGAAACCTACGGATGCCAAATGAACGTGGCTGATAGCGAAGTGGTGGCTGCAATCATGCAGTCTGACGGTTACGAACTCACCGAAAAAATCACCGAAGCCGACGCAATCCTCGTAAACACTTGTTCTATTCGCGACAATGCCGAACAAAAAGTGCTTGGTCGCCTTCAATATTTCCAATCTCTTCGCCGCAAAAACAAAAATCTCATCGTCGGCGTCATCGGTTGTATGGCTGAACGCATACAAGAAGACCTCATCAACAACCACGGAGTCAATTTCGTGGCTGGTCCCGATGCATATCTCGACCTACCAAATCTCGTAGGAGCTGCCGAACGTGGCGAAAAAGCCATCAACGTCGAACTCTCAACTACCGAAACCTACAAAGACGTCCTCCCTGCCCGCATCGGCAAAACCATTTCTGGCTTTGTCAGCATCATGCGCGGTTGCAACAACTTCTGCTCTTACTGCATCGTGCCTTACACTCGCGGACGTGAACGCAGTCGCGACCTCAATAGCATCATCCGCGAAGTCAAAGACCTCGAAGCACGTGGCTACAAAGAAGTTACCCTACTCGGACAAAACGTAAACTCTTATAAATACATCGATGGCGACATCACTATCGGCTTCCCCGAACTCCTCGAACGCGTAGCCGAAGCAGTGCCAACAATGCGCATCCGCTTCACCACATCGCATCCAAAAGACATGAGCGATGCCACCCTCGAAGCCATCAGTCGCCACCCTAACCTCTGCCGTTTCATCCACCTTCCAGTTCAAAGCGGTAGCAACGACATCCTCAAAAGCATGAACCGCAAATACACTCGCGAGTGGTATCTCGACCGCATCGCTGCCATCCGACGCATACTTCCCGACGCTGCTATCGGCACCGACGTCTTCTGCGGTTTCCATGGAGAAACACTCGAAGACCATGCCGAAACTCTCTCCCTCATGCGCGAATGTGCATTCGACCAAGCCTTCATGTTCAAATACTCAGAGCGTCCTGGCACATTTGCCTCTCGCCATTTACCAGACAACATCGACGAAGAAGAAAAAGTGCGCCGCTTGAACGAAATCATCGCTCTTCAAGTCGAACTCAGCCACGAATCCAACAAACGCGACATTGGCAAAATTTTCGAAGTACTCATCGAAGGCTACTCAAAACGCAGCCGCGAACAATTCTGTGGCCGTTCGTCTCAAAACAAAATGATTGTCTTCCCTAAATCAGGACACAAAATTGGCGATCTCGTCATGGTGCGCGTCACCGAAGTAACCGCCGCCACTCTAATCGGCGAAGTAATCGAATAACCACAAACAAAACATAAAAAAAAGAGGTAAAACCCATCCGGTTTTACCTCTTTTTTTACACCCTCACCACACCCCATCCCTATTCCTTGTTCCCCACCCACTCCCTAACTACAACATACTATAAATATAGAATAAATATAGGATAAATATACTATAAGCTTATCCCCACCCAGACCACCCTACACCCTTGCGTATACCCCGTTAATACTAAAAAATGTTAAATAGGGGGGGTAATTCATAAATCAAAAATTTTTACTACCTTTGCATCACTAAAACAAAATAC
>JAZOMI010000107.1:0-15432 GCA_045653825.1 Candidatus Aphodosoma sp.
AAACTTCGCCTCTATCTCTCCTATACGCTCCTCTGCCTTCTCTATATCGCGCTCCAATCCCTCTATGTCTCGCTCTATCTTGCGTATCTTCTTCGACACCTCTTTGCGCATCTCATAGTTTATACGCCCCTCCGACTTCTCCACTACCGAAGCACTATCAATCGCCAACGATTGACCGTTAGATACTGTCTGTTGACTGTTGACTATTGACTGTTGACTATCTGCCGTCGCTCTCAAATATTCCTCTATTCCACCCAAGTGTGTCTTCACCTTTCCGCCACCGAATTCATACACTTTTGTCACCAAACCATCAAGGAAATCCCTATCGTGCGACACCAATATCACTGTTCCATCAAATGCCTGAATTGCCTCTTTTAATACGTCTTTCGAACGCATATCAAGGTGATTTGTAGGCTCATCGAGTATCAGTAAATTAACAGGTTCGAGTAAGAGTTTTATCATTGCTAAACGACTACGCTCACCGCCCGAAAGTACTTTCACTTTCTTGTCCGACGCTTCGCCTCCAAACATGAATGCGCCGAGTATGTCACGTATTTTAGTACGAATATCTCCTTGTGCTACATAGTCGATTGTATCAAACACTGTTAGGTTTTCATCTAAAAGTGATGCCTGATTTTGAGCGAAATAACCTATCTTCACACCATGCCCTAATTTCATTTTCCCACTATGCTCTATCTCCTGCATAATGCACTTCACCATAGTGGATTTTCCTTCACCGTTTTTACCAACAAATGCTACTTTCTCGCCACGATGTATCTGCATTTCAATATCATTCAAAACTACATGGTCACCATACGCCTTAGTCAAATGCTCTATTTCGACAGGCAATACGCCCGAATGTGGTGCAGGTGGGAATTTGAGTCGTAATGATGAATTATCTTCCAAATCTACTTCGATACGCTCTAAACGCTCCAATGCTTTAATACGCGATTGCACTTGTATTGCTTTTGTTGCTTTATAACGAAATCTTTCGATAAACTCCTCGGTATCTGCAATCATTTTTTGCTGATTTTCATATGCTCGCAATTGTTGTTCTCTGCGCTCTTTGCGCAACTCAACATACTTGGTATAAGGCACTTTGTAGTCGTATATTTGTCCGAGCGAAATCTCTATCGTACGTGATGTTACGGCATCGAGAAATGCACGGTCGTGAGAGACTAATAGCAAAGAAGAAGATGATGATGCAAGAAATTGTTCTAACCAACGAATAGATTCTATATCAAGGTGGTTAGTAGGCTCATCAAGCAACAACAAATCGGGACGCGAGAGCAATATTTTTGCCAATTCGATACGCATACGCCATCCTCCACTAAACTCGGATGTAGGACGAGAGAAGTCGGTGCGCAAGAAACCTAAACCTAACAATGTACGCTCGATTTCAGACATCATATTGTCGGCACCCATCAATGTCAATCGCTCGTTTTCAATTGACAATCGCTCTATCAACTCACTATATTCTTGTGATTCATAATCTGTGCGTTCTGCAAGTTGCCCAGTCAGATAATCTACTCGTTTTTGAGTATCAAGCACATCGCCAAATGCACTCTTTGCTTCATCCATCACGGTTTTATCGTCTTGCACCAAGAGATGCTGAGGAAGATACCCTATTTTGAAATCTTTTGGCATAGATACACGTCCGCCTGATGGTTGTTGCATACCTGCAAATACCTTAAGCATAGTGGATTTACCTGCACCATTCTTACCCACAAGGGCAATCTTCTCCTTCGGATTCACCAAAAACGACACCTCTTCAAACAATGGTGTACCCGTAAAATCTATTGTTAGTTTTTCTACTGAAATCATATTTTAGACTTATTTTAGAAGACAGAATAACATAATAACAAAAATTTTTTTTATGTGAATTTCCATTAATTAATCATTAATAAAAATAATTTACGATTTAATTTATGATAACCAACTGTCTTTAAGGCTCTGGTAATAAAATTTATGTTCATAAATAACTTATATTATTCTGTCTTTTAATTATTCTGTCTTTTTTACAAACTATTCCATAAAAACATGAAATGAGCAACTGTACCAAGCAAGACAAACAAATGCCACACTGCATGAAAATATTTATATTTCTTACTTTTAGCATAAAACCAAGCTCCTCCTGAGTATGCCAATCCCTCGACTAACAACCACCACAACCCGACTGCAGGAGTTGCGTCCCATACCGGTTTTGCAACAAAAACCACACTCCACCCCATAACCAAATATATTATCAACGACAAACGAGGAAACTTGCCTATTGCCAATAGTTTATAAATTAAACCTCCTATTGCTACTGCCCACATTAGTCCGAATCCTACCCAACCAACAACTCCACCAAGTATCGACAACCACACTGGCGTATAACTCGCTGCTATGAGTACATAAATTGACACGTGATCGAATATGCGTAAGCGGGCTTTGCGTTGTGGATTTTCTGCCAAATGGTAAATCGTAGATGCTACATATTGCATTAATGCTCCAAAGGCAAACACCACTACACCAACCTGATATTGCCAATCGCATGTCGAACATTTACAAAGTAATAATACACATGCCTCCACCGCAAAGGCAATCCCCACAGCATGCGTCCAAGCATTTAGTTTTTCTTCATTCATAATTTATATATCCTTATTCCCTATTAAAAGTTCTCGTGCTGCAAGTATTGCAGTTTCGGATGGATTTTTGCCTGACAGCATTTCAGCAATTTCTGTTTCACGCTGAGATGAAGTGAGCTGAGTAATTTGCGTAATAGTGCTTTCATCAGTGTCTTGTTTATAAACCTTGAAATGTTGCGCACCACGAGCTGCAATTTGTGGCAAGTGAGTAATAGTTAAAACTTGAATATCTTCTGCCATATCCGCCATCATCTCACCCATACGACCTGCTACTTCACCACTAACTCCAGTGTCTATCTCATCAAATATAATAGTAGGCAATTCAGCACTCTTCGCAATCAAACACTTCAATGCCAACATCAATCGTGCAATCTCACCACCTGAAGCTATAGATGCAATCGGACGCAACTCGGCATTTTTATTAGCAGTAAACAAAAACTCCACCACATCTTGTCCGTCTACGCTATAATCTTTTTGCGAAATACGCACCTCAATACGAGCATTTTCCATACCCAACATTCGTAATCGCGCTACTAAATAATCGGCTATTTCACTACGCACACTATTACGTTTAGTTGTCAATCGCTCTGCTCCAGTTGAGAGTTGAGAGTTGAGAATCAAGAGTTGCTTTTCTAATGCTTGAATTTCATCATCGAACGAATCAATTCGTTGCAATTTTGCATCATACTCGTCACGTATCTTTATCAACTCTTCGACAGTATCTACACGATGTTTTTGCTCAAGCACATAAATAGTATTTAAACGCTCTTCAATCGCTGTTTTACGTCGTGGATCATACTCCATATCAGCACACATATTCGCCACCTCTGCCGACACATCTTTCAATTCGATATAAAGCGAATTGATACGTTCACTCAAAGCCTCAGCCTCTTTCTTATAACGTGAAGCCATTCCTACTCGCTGCATTGCCTCACGTAACTGCATCACCACACCATACTGCTCATCGTCCAATCGAGAAGAAGCCTCCAACAAACAACCTTTTATATCTTCAGCATGATTCAATACCTCAAGTTCAGTTTCTAATTCAACTTGCTCCCCTTCTTGCAAATTAGCCTCATAAAGTTGTTCAAATTGAAATTGTGCATAATCACGCTCCGAAGCCCACTTCACTGCCATTTCACGCACTTCAGCCAATTTCTGTGTCGTCTGATGCCAATTATCATACACAACTTTATATGCCTCACTTTCAACAGCCGACTGAGCAATTATATCTACCACTTTCAACTGAAAATCAGTGTTATTAAGCAATAGATTTTCATGCTGAGAATGAATATCAATAAGCAATGATGTGATAGCACGCATCTGCTGAAGTGTAACTGGTGTATCATTGATAAAAGCACGCGATTTACCCGCAGCCGTCACTTCGCGCCTAATCACACACTCCTCCTCCCAGTCCAACTCCATCTCCTCAAACAATTTTACTAATGGAAATTCAGTAATTATGAATTGTGAATTGTGAATTGTGAATTGTGCATTGTGAATTGTGCATTGTGCATTGTGCATTGAAAAAGTTGCCTCCACAACACACTTTTGAGCACCCTGACGTACAGATTTAGCATCGGCACGAGCACCCATCACCAACGCAAGCGCACCCATAATGATACTCTTACCAGCACCAGTCTCACCAGTAATAACCGAAAAACCATCCGCCAAATCAAGCTCTAACGTATCAATCAACGCATATTGACTAATATATAAATGTTTAAGCATAATTCTATTTTATTGTTTACTATAAATATATGTGGTATCTTTATTTAATACCAAAGGATAAACACTGCTTGCATAACCACACCAATAACCTTTTCCTCCCACAATATTAGTTTTAATATTCTTATATATTGGCATAAAGGGCAATGTCGAAGAAGAAGACAAAGCTGAAATATCTTTCCAAATATCATAAGAAGTTTTATCAACCGCAGATAATTTCAAATCTACTGTATCTTGTTCATTAAAGTAACGTGAATTATTTTTACCTCCCCTATTTTTTAATTTATGAATCGAAAAATTATTATAAATAGGGATTTGAATCAATCCATTTTCATCTGCTTCTATATCCGAAACAACGCCTAAAAAACAATTAATATATTGCTTTTCTCCTCTATATCGATAAAATAAAACATAATAATTATCACGTTCATCTCTATCCTTTAAAAAGCCTTTCAAACGAACATTCCCTTTATCATCATTTAATAGTTCAATAGTAATCGAATCAAAGCCAACTCTATCAGGAATTGTTGTAGTAGCATAAACTTTTTGTCCTTCAAACTCTGCTTCCACTACATACGTTTTTCCACTCTCACCCTTTATATCAACCGCAAAATAATAATATGGAGGTAAATAAGTTGTATCTAATCTACCTGTCATTACATCTGAAATTTCATCATCTGAAATAGTAACTTTGCCCCAAAAAATTGTCTTATTCTCAATTATGTTATGAACGGAATCAACTTCTTCAGATGCTGTATAAGAATTATGAATCATTACAAACGGATGACCATCATCCTCTATCCAACCCTCTAACACTAATTCTGGCTGAATAAATTCTGATTCACTACAAGCAACCAAACAAAATAATAAAAAAATATATATAAAACGTTTCATCCTAAAATATAAAAAATACACTCAACGATGGAATTACAAATGGCAACAACGTCATCTTTTTTTGCTGAAAATAACCAGAGGTTATCATAAATTGAGCATTTTTATGACAATAAACATTATACAACGAAAGATTAATACCTAATTCTTGATTCAACTTTCTTATAATATAATAATTTACCGACAAATCTAATCGATGATACAACGGCATTGAAGCTGAATTATGAGTTCCAAATTCATACATAATTTGTCCATTCAAAATATAAGAACTTTTAAATGGTGTATAAGGTGCTCCTGATGCTAACACAAACATTGCTCCGGCCGACCAATGTTTTGTAATTTCAGAATTGAGCATTACAATCAAATTATGACGCCTATCATGACGAGCCCTTACAACATACCCTTCTGCCAAATCAGGAAAATTACGCATAGCCCAGCCTAACGAATACGAAATATACCCCTTTACATACCCCTTATTTTTATTCAACATCAAATTCAATCCATAATTGCACCCTTTCCCTCTAATCAAACCATCTTCATAATTAAAACCAGTATAAATCAATTCAATAATATTTGATGTTGATTCAATAGTATTATATAATTGTTTAAAATAAAAATCTAAAGAAAAAGAATAGGCTTTTTTCAATACCGAACCTTCATAACCAATAGTTGCAGAATGAGAAAAAATTGGTTTATTTTGTTCTGTCGTAAGGAAAAAATAATCAGTAGGCAATCCTCCATCGGTAAGTCCCGCTTTATGCAATGCTTGTTGATAAATACCATAATGCGCTTTTAATTTATGCTCTTTATTTATAGGAAAATTAAACGTTATTCGTGGAGATATACCATAAAAAAGTTTATCACTTTTCCACAACGAAGGACGCAAACCAACAGAATAATTAAACCAAGAAGTAACATTTTGTTCCAAATCTGCAAATATCGATACCTCATGCATCATATTTAAAGTCGCATCATGCTGACTTTCTAAACCAATACCTTTTGATTCGAAAGATAATTCTTCATTAAAATATGATAACCATTCAACTCCACTTTTCAACAAAATTTTATCCCCAAAGGGAATATTTACGAAAGATTTTATACCTGTTGATGCTAATTTTGAACCAGCATCAACATTTATAATAGATTCACTAACACCAACATTATTTTGAAATCCAGAAAAATGAGCATCTGTATGCCATACACAATCATCAAAAATATGCTTATATGATAAAGCGGTTGCTAAATTACTCCAACGAACACCTATATCCATTACACTTTGTTTATCTAACAAAGAAGCATTATCCATTCCATAATAAGCCGACACAATCAACTTTTCTCGTTGAGAGGGCTCATAACAATAAGTTAAATTAAAATCCTGAAAATCATAATTCAACTTCATTCCTTCGAATTGCAACATAGAACCATATAACAAACCAACATATGATGACCGAGCAGAAAGATACAATGTATTTTTATCATCAAATCTAACTGGCACTGTCAAATCAGATTCTATCAAGCCAATATTGCCCTCTACACCTATCTTTTTATCATACGAAGTATATGGTTCAAGAGCAACATTTGCAGCCAAACGATTCGAAAAACTTGCATCATGAATAGATTTTTTTATAGCCATACTCTCAAAATGAGAAGGTATAAATGTTGAAAAAAGACCTAATAAGTGATTCGGATAATATATCGGAGCTCCATTTATTGAAGTCATGGTGTGATGATCATCGCACCCTTGTACATAAATACCAGAAAAACCTTCTCCATTTGTTTGTACTCCCGCTATAGTTTGCAAATAACGAATAGGATCTGTTGTACCCAAAAATTTAGGCATAACATCTAGCCCTCGCAAACTAACAACTATTTGATTTGCAGAATCCTTAATCAACTGCTCTTTCTTTTTATGAACAACAACTACATCATCTAATGTTTTCTCATACGTATATGAACTATCAGCGGAAAGAGTTACAGCATAACTCTCACCGCTGATAATTAATAACAAACTCAATAATATTGCAAATAAACGCATTTATTAATTAAGATCAATTCTTCCCATATCAATATAATCGAATAACAAAAGATATTTGTTTGCCAACTCTTCAGTTAAATCAATAACACCACTAAATGCTTTTTCTGTAAAATAATCCTCAAAAGAATATGATGTATCATCTTTAGGGAAATAAATAACCGACATTACATCATAAAAATCTGCATAATGATCATCGTCTGTATCATAATTATAACAATATCTTTCATAAGAGTCAACTTCAAATTGCAAACGTGCTTGCTCAACATCACTGCTATAATAAACAATACCTGTTAAATAGTTATTTAACAAATTTGCATAATCTTTATTATATTCGTAGGAATTCCACCATGCTTTATGATAACATTCATAGTCAGAACCATATCTATCTTCATATTCTTCATCCAATTTATCATAAGCAGTATAATAACCAGTTAAATCTGAAACAGCAACTTTTACTTGAACTTGTTCCAAAATATTAGCATAACCTACCAAATTTCCATATTTAACAGATGCATCCTCATTCCACAAAGATTCACCATACATTTCAAACCAATCTTCCCATTCTTGAGCATCTGTTTTATCTTTTAATTTACAATTAGGTGCAGAAGCCGAACCTTCAAAAATTGTTCTATCTCCATATTTTACCAAAACACTACCATCTACACTATTTTCAGTTGCAGTAACCTCTGATGAGAATAAAATATTAATCAAACGAACAGATGTAGTTTGCTTAACTGAAGTAGAAGCATCTATATCCAATGTTGTTGTATATGAAATATGTTCAACATCGCCCTCTGTCAAAGAGAAAGAAATCTCAGATGGAACCTCTACTGTAAAATTATAATCTTCATCATAATCATCTTCATAATCAAAAGTATATTCTACTCCTGTTGCCTTAAGTTCAGCCTTACATTCAACTCCATCCGCATTTTCAAACAACAATACAATATTTTCTGAATCTCCTTCATATTCCCAACTTTCTGTTTTATCATTAGCCTTGAAAATACCTGTAAATTTAGAAAATCTATACACTTTAGATGATACATTTGCTGTCACTTCACCCATTGAAAGCGCCTTTACTCCTTCTACTGCAGATTTAACATAATCAAACTTGTTTGCATAAAAATCATATACATCATCCCAATCATATTCTTCATACTTATAAATCAAATAATCAGCCAATGCAATAACATCTTTTTGGTCATTTGTATTAAATACACCTATTAATTCTTCTGCAACTGTTTGCAGTTTTTGTTTTTGTTCTTGTGCTGTTAACTCTGTTTTTTCAGGATTTGAAGTTTTGCCAAATTCTTCATCTGGTTTATTATTGTCACAAGCAACAAAAACAAGTGATAATAATAAGACTAACAAATAAAAATAATTCTTTTTCATAACTATATAGATTTAAATTAATAATAAACTAAAATACGATACAAATGTACAAAAAAAATATCATACAAAACATATTTTATTATATAATTATTTCAATATTTCATCATAACGATTCGACAACGTCGGATTTACAGAAGTCAAGACTTCATGCACCAACTTTTTCTCATCCGATAAGCCTCGTTTTGCAAATATATTTATAAGTTCATCATTCTTAGCATCGAGAAATGTTATGATGAATGGTGCACTTGGTGATTGACGATTCAAATCGCGCAAAACACTAATTTGCTCTGCTATCTTAGCTCTCGCATTATCAACATTTGTTGCCATATTATCAAGTGCTAATCGATGATATTCATAATAAAACTCACGCAATGGCTTGAATCTATCATCCATTATATTGCTTATAATAGAATAGCGATTGCGTTGCGAACCTAACTCCATCTTCCAACCTTTCGACTCTAATTCATCACTACGTGATTGACACATATTCACAATCTGCTCTGCTGTTGCAAAAGCCGATTGACCACCTAATCGACTATATGAATCTAAATCAAAACCTATTATCAAATAAGCATAATATGCCATTACTGCTGTAAGATTAGATTCGTATGTACTTTTATTTATATCTATCGGATCAAATTCCCTATACGTAAACACAAACTCTTGATCACGAATATTCAACAAATTAGTTGTATATGACGAACCATACACTGGACGCGATGCTTGCACTTGTAATTCACAAGTGAATTTATCGTCTTCGAGGCTTGACACCACAATCATTATATTGCAATCAATACGCTCTGCATCTGCATAAATCAAGTCGGTCCAACGATAAGAATTCATAAACGTCTCTAAATCATTCTCAAGCGTTTGAAATACCTGTTTATTCGTACCCTCTATTTGAGGTGCACTAACCGTCAAATTACAATTCAATTCCTGACCGTTTGTTTCAATGCACAATGCACAATGCACAATGCACAATAATATAATTATAAATTTCCTCATCCTTAATTCTTAATTACTAATTACTAATTACTAATTACTCTTTACTAATTACTAACTCTTTAACAATGTCTCTCGCCACCTCTTTTTTAGGTTTCAAATCAAACATCAACTTTTCGCCTGTATTTTTCAAAATCATTATTTTGTTGGTATCATAACCAAAACAAGCATTTTTGTCATTCAACGAATTAAGAACTATAAAATCAAAGTTCTTGCGGCGCATTTTGTCAAGTGCATGCGCCTCTTCATCGTTAGTTTCGAGTGCAAAACCTACTAAAAATTGGTCGTAACGCTTGATTTTTCCCACCGAAGCTGCAATATCTTGTGTTGGACGAAGTTCGATAATCATATTATCGCCTTCACGTTTTATCTTCTTGTCTGCCACCGAGATAGGCGTAAAATCAGCCACTGCAGCACACAATATTGCTCCATCCATTTCTGGATAATACTTCATTACTTGCTCATACATTTGAGCTGCGCTTTCCACATCAATACGATGAATTTTGTCACGCCACTCTTCTGCCAATTGTATCTGTACAGGACCAGCAATAAGTGTAACTTCATACCCTACTTCAGCACATGCCTCAGCAAGAGCAAAGCCCATTTTACCAGTCGAATAATTACCTATAAAACGCACAGGGTCTATCCTTTCGTATGTAGGGCCCGCTGTAATTAGTATTTTTTTCATAACCTTTTTAGAAGACATAAGAACATAATAACATAAAATATTTTATTCATTTTTTTAACGTAAATTATCATAAATTATTGTATTATAAAAAATTAATAATAATTAGCGAAAATTTACGTTCCCAAAAATCACACTTTATTTGCCAAAAAAGCTACAATATTTTCAGGTTCTTCCATGCGACCTTTACCTACAACTCCGCATGCCAATTCACCTTCAGTTGGTTCTATGAATTCTACACCTATTTCACGTAGGATATCCATATTGCGCTGTACGATTGGATGGTCATACATTTTAGTATTCATTGCAGGAGCAATAAATACAGGTTTATCGAATGCCAAAAATGTAGTAGATAGAGCATCATCAGCTATTCCGCTTGCAAATTTACCAATAATATTGGCAGTAGCAGGCGCAACCACCATACAATCAGCCCAATCAGCATGACTTACATGCTCAGGATTCCACACGCCTACAGGTTCAAACACTTCAGTATAAACTTTATTGCGAGAGAGTGTTTGCAATGTAACAGGTGTTATAAATTGCAAAGCATTATGTGTTGTAACACAACGCACTTCTGCTCCTGCTTGCACAAATTGACGCACCAATTCACCACATTTATAGGCTGCAATACCACCCGAAATACCTAAAATTATTTTCTTTCCTTTTAACATAACTTAAATGTAAAACGCCAAAAATCAAATGTCTAAGGTCGATTTGCGACTATCGACTATTGACCTTCGACTATTAATATCACAATTTTTTATATTTATTCTTTAAATCTTCAGTGGTTGCCACTTTCAACGATATTGCACAACCTCCACCCGAAGCCAATTGTATTTTTGCTTTTGTCTTATTTGTAACAATATAATTTGTTATTTCGTATGCTTTTGGATTATCCTTCCAATCAGCATCTTTCGCATCTGCATAAACTGTTGCTACATACTTAACGTCAGGTTGTAAAAACGAGAAATCAATAACCGCTTTACGTGCTTTCTCTGCTGTAATTGCACCAACAAACCATTGGCCATATTTCTTCCCTTGACGTGCTATGGTAATGTATTCACCAGGCTCTGCCTCAAGCACTTTGGTATCATTCCAATCTACATCTACATCCTTAATAAATTGGAAAGCATCCATATAACGTTCATAATTTTCAGGTAAATCTGCCGCCATCTGAATTGGACTATACATCGTAACGTAAAGTGCTAATTGTTTTGCCAAAGTAGTATGTATTTGACAAGTGTTTCCTGGTTGATAATAGTCCATCTTAATCTCAAAAATACCAGGAGTATAATCCATAGCACCACCAAGCAAACGAGTAAATGCTAAATCGATTTCATGAGATGGTAGATTACCTACACTCCAAGCATTGAATTCATTACCACGTGCTGCTTCACATGCTAAGAGGTTTGGATATGTACGACTTAGACCTGTTGGGCGTACTGGTTCATGGGCATTAACCATAATACGTTTGTCTGCTGCTTTCTGAAGCACTCGATTATAATGATTTACCATCCATTGTCCGTCATGATATTCACCACGAGGGATAATACGACCTACATAACCTGTTTTAACCGAATTATAACCATATCCTTTCATAAAATCAAATGCCTCATCTATACGACGTTCATAGTTAGTTGCTGAACCAGAAGTCTCGTGGTGCATAATCATTTGTACTCCCTTTGATTTAGCATATTCTGTAACTTTTTTTACATCAAAATCAGGATATGGAGTTACGAAATCAAATACCTCTTCTTTCCATTGTCCAGCCCAATCTTCCCAACCTACGTTCCATCCTTCAACCAAAACAGCATCAAATCCATGTTGTGCTGCGAAGTCGATGTAACGCATTGTGTTTTCAGTGGTTGCAGCATGACGACCATTGGGTTGTAATTTGTTCCAGTTGGTATCTGCTAATTTAATATTTGGCACATCGGCATAGTTCCATGTACCTTGGCCTGGAGCATGCATTTGCCACCAAATACCCACATATTTCACAGGTTTAATCCATGTGGTATTCTCGATTTTACAAGGCTCATTAAGGTTAAGAATCATACTTGATGCCAAAATATCACGTGCATCATCAGTGATAAATATTGTACGCCAAGGAGTATTACATGGTGTCTGCATAAATGCTTTTACACCCTCAATTGGAGTTGGAGTTAATGCTGCAGTGAATATTTTTTTCTTTTTGTTGTACAACAAGTGCATTGCAGGATAATCAACTAATGCTGCCTCGAAAATATTTAAATAGATTTTTTTAGATGTTTTCATCATAATTGGCGACTGCACAGCATTCTTATCAAACACCTTATTTGTACCTATACCTGAACCATCAACCTTAGTCGCATCAATAGCAGACAAACTACTCTTGGTATAGAAAAACTCATTCGAATCAAACGCACCTGGAATCCACCATGCAGTATGATTGCCAGTCATTGCAAATTGAGTTGCTTCGTCTGCAATACGGAAATATCCTAATTTATCTTGTTTGTCGAACTCATAACGAAAAGCAACCCCCTCATCATAAAGACGAAAAACAATGCGCATCATACGCCCAGTCGAATTCTGCGTAAGACTGACAACACATTGATTATATTTATCTTCAATCTCGGCATATTGTCCCAAAACTGGTTTCCAAGTAGAAGCATAAGCCTTAACATCTACATTGTTAAGAGCAAACCCCGATTTCAAATCCCGATCTCCATCAAGCAAAAATCCCATTTCACTCTTTGCAACAATCTCTTTACCATCAAAAAATACCTGATAAGTAGGAATACTATCCTTCAAATCAAGATCAAACACCAACTGAATTCGTTGATTAGGAGAACCAACAGAAATAGCAAATGCCACTACCGACAAACAAATAAATACACAAAAAGAAAATGCTCGTTTCATAATATTTAAATTAAGATTTTCATTCTTTAGTCATTTTGATTGTTACATTTAATCATGCAAAGATAATAAAAATAATTTACAAACACTCCTTTTTCGTAATAAATAATTTTGATAAAAAAAGAATTTCAAAAATAACATATTTTTAAATATTTTTTTGTAACTTTGCGAATTAATAAGTAAAATGATTTCTATAATTTTTTTTTAAGATAAAAAGAAAAATATTATGTCAACTAAATCAGACGTTAAAGAAGAAAAAAAGAATTTGAATTTCATCGAACAAATTGTGATGGGCGATGTAGAAAAAGGGTTGAATGGAGGTAGAGTGCAAACTCGTTTCCCACCAGAACCAAATGGTTATCTACATATTGGTCACGCTAAAGCCATCTGCTTGGACTTTGGTATTGCTGAACGTTTCGGTGGAAAATGTAACCTTCGTTTTGATGACACTAACCCTGTAAAAGAGGATGTTGAATATGTAGATTCAATCCAAGAGGATATCAAATGGTTGGGTTATCAATGGGAAAATATTTATTATGCTTCGGATTATTTCCAACAATTATATGATTTGGCTATTCGCTTCATAAAAGAGGGTAAAGCTTATGTTGATGAGCAATCGGCTGAAGAAATTGCAAAACAAAAAGGTACGCCTACTACTCCAGGTACAAATAGTCCTTACCGCGACCGTTCGGTAGAAGAAAACCTTGATTTGTTTGAACGCATGAGCAAAGGTGAATTTCCTGATGGCTCGATGATTTTGCGTGCAAAAATTGATATGGCACACCCAAATATGCACTTCCGTGACCCTATCATGTATCGCATCATCACATCTCACCCACACCACCGCACTGGCAATCAATGGAAAGTATATCCAATGTATGACTTTGCACATGGACAATCAGACTATTTCGAAGGCGTAACTCACTCACTTTGTACACTTGAGTTTGAAGTGCACCGCCCACTATATGATTACTATATTGACCAATTTGCAACTGACGAATATCGTCCAAAACAACGCGAATTCAACCGCTTGAACATCACATACACAGTGATGAGTAAACGCAAAATGTTGCAATTAGTGCAAGAAGGACTTGTACGTGGATGGGACGACCCACGTATGCCTACTATTTGCGGTCTTCGCCGTCGTGGTTATACACCTGAAAGTATCCGCTCATTCATCAACAAAATTGGTTACACTAAATATGAGGCATTGAACGACGTATCGCTTCTCGAAGCAGCAGCTCGCGAAGACCTCAAACCACGTGCTACTCGCGTATGTGCTATACTAGACCCTATCAAATTGGTTATCACTAACTATCCTGAAGGTGCAGTAGAAGAACTCGTAATGGAAAACAACCCTGACAACGAAACAGCAGGAACACGCATAGTACCATTTGGTCGTGAAGTGTATATCGAACGTGGCGACTTCCGTGAAGAGGCAGACAAAGACTTCTATCGCCTCAGCCCAGGTGGCCGCGAAGTGCGCTTGAAAGGTGCTTATATCATCCAAGCAACAGGATGCGAAAAAAATGCTGAAGGCAATGTGACAACTGTATATGCTACTTACGACCCTAATACTAAATCGGGCACAGAAGGTGGTAACAAAAAAGTGAAGAGTACAATCAACTGGGTGGATGTAAACACAAGTGTTGAAGCAGAAATTCGTCTTTACGACCGCTTGTTTGCCGTAGAAAATCCATCGGCTGAAGAAGGCGACTTCCGCGACCTTTTGAATCCTGAATCAATGCAAGTTATCACAGGTGCTCGCGTTGAAAAATCGTTGGCAGATGCTAAACCTGGCGATAAATACCAATTCTTGAAAATCGGTTATTTCAACACTGACCTTGACACTAAAGATGGTAAATTGGTATTCAACAGAACTGTATCGCTTAAAGGATAATTTGAGAATTGAGAATTGAGAATTGATAAATTAGACATTTAAAGATTCTAATGGTTCTATAATTCAAACCCCAAAATATAGAAACTAATCATTAATAACTAATACATAAAACACAATCTATTATGAGACTTTCAAAGAATGTTGAGGCGTTTCGCCCAAGTCCAATCCGTGCTATGTTGCGCGTAGTAGCTAACCCTAATATCATCTCATTTGCTGGTGGTATGCCAGGCGAAGATTTGTTTCCAATCGACGATGTACGCGAAATGGTGCAAGT
>JAZOMI010000108.1:0-2690 GCA_045653825.1 Candidatus Aphodosoma sp.
GGAAGCTCAGCAGCAGCGATATAAGAGATACCCTCTTGTTTCAAAGATACACCTGGTGAAGATGACGATGTCATAACTTTTTTACCACATGCAGCACCTGCATAAACCATGTTGATTGCTGACACTTCACTCTCTGCTTGAAGAACCACCATACCAGTTTCTTCCCAAGGTTTGAGTTCTTGTAGGGTTTCCATAACCTCAGATTGAGGGGTAATAGGATAACCAAAATAGCCGTCGCAACCGCTACGTACAGCAGCGTGAGCGAAAGCCTCATTACCTTTCATTAATTTAATTTCTTCCATAGCCTTTGGACAACTTTTAGAGGGTTACTTTATAAACAGAAATACAAGCATCAGGACATACATAACCACAAGAACAACAGCCAACACAGTCTTCAGTGACCATTTCAGCATAGTTGTAACCTTTGGCATTTACCTGAGATGCTAATCCCAAAACTTTAGATGAGCATGCTGCTACGCACAAGCCACATCCTTTGCAGCGTTCTGTATCCACAACGACTGCACCTTTGAATTTTGCCATAGTATATAAATTTTTAGTGTAAAAAGTTGATTTATAATGCATAGCGAATAGCGAATAGTGAATAGAAAATAAAACCAAAGGCTCTCTAAACTCTAAACTCTAAACTCTAAACTTTTAGTTGTGCAAATTTACACCTTTTTTTTGAATAAACAAAGTTATTTACGTTTTTTTTTCAACTATTTTTTGTATCTTAATAATTATTTAGTTTAAAGATACTATTGTGCAGCCACTAAGTGTAGAATATATACGAGCTTTAACATTGAAAAACAGTTGTATGAGTATAGAAATTTGGGTATTGATAAAGTATGATTTTTATTTTACAAATATACAAAATTTTGTAGCGTTCATCAAGAGTTTTGTTTTTTTGCGTTTTTGCTTATTGAAATGGGTATAATTCTGTAATATAAAATAATTTAGCCTGCCGAATTAAATACTCTATCTGCAGGCTAAATTACAAGCTACTTTAAACCTTTATAAATCAACAAATAATTATCTTTTTATTATGCTAAATGCTTTGTTTGAGCAAAATAAGACATAAGTACCAATGGGGTATGCCGACATATCAACCTCTATCGTAGAATCTTTTGTTTCAATAATTTGCAATAATTGCCCATTGGTTGTATAAAGGCGAACTGCGCCTATTCCCAGATTGTTTATATACAATTTATCAGATGTTGGATTTGGATAAACTGTGATTTGCATAGTGTTTTTTGTGTTTTCTGAGCCAACCTCAATGGGTATCATTTCATCGCTATAACGCACGTGTTGCACTTTAGCAAGTTGTTCTCCATAAATAAACATCTGTTCCTTATCATATAAATAAAGAGAATCAGCTGAATAGACCAATTTACCTATCAAATACAATGCTGTGATTTGGTCTGTATTTGCAATCGGACGGACAACCAACGACATTTCAGCACGTACCCGCCAACCAATCATTGAGACAAATAGTAAAAATAATAATGACTTTTTCATAATTCTATTATTTATGTTGTTATTTTATTTCTTAAATGCAGGAACTGTTTGTCTATGAACTGGACGAATAGAGTGTCCCTCACAACGGCTACTTGTATTCCAATCGAAATAGTCCATTGCATTCGAGAAAAAATAGAAACTATATGCTCGACTCGGACCATCCGTATCAAGCCCATTAGCCCAATAATAACCATGCGTCCTAACTCTTCTATTTTCTTCGTCTATAAAATAACCTCCTGCTGGCAAGAAAATTGAATTACCATTAGTTCCTGTCACCTCATAACCATTAACTCCATTTTGGTGCACCCATTTCCATGTACAATTTTCTTTTAGTTCAAGAAATTCTTCGTGCGTAGGTATACGCCAAGTATTGCCCCAATTGACTGTCGCAGCATCATCTTCCCGCTCAAGTATGATCTTAACATCAGTAAACCCATCTTTACCAGAATCACTTTGCGAACAATATTTTGTAAGATTATTAGTGCTATCCACACAATATACATACGTACTCCAATCATACGTCTCTTTCGGCTCTACTTCTCCCCAAGCAAAATAATCGCCATAATCCTCTGGATTCGTGGCTCCAACATTACAAGTTGCCCATTTAACCGACAAACCGAGATCGACATATTCATGAATTCCATCAGGAGTTCCCGTACTCGGAACTTTCACATAAATTGTATCATAAAGATAAACAGTATCTTGCTTAACAATAGTAAACGTTTGAGGCAAAAGAAGATGAAGCGTATCATGCTCTTCTATTTCACCATATGTAAGACTATCGATTGCTTCAATAGGTGTAGCATACATCAACCGACTATCATCCCACACCAACTGATTTATTTGCGCCTTAGCTAACATACACATTTCAACTAAGACAATCAATATAAAGTTTCGTTTCATAATAAGATGTTTTTTATAACTTATTAGCTATTATTCAATTGGCTCAAACTCTTCTTTTGAAACTCCACAAAGCGGACAACTCCAATCATCTGGAAGTTGTTCGAATGATGTACCTGGCTTAACACCATTATCTGGGTCACCTACTTGTGGGTCATACACCCAATGACACACTGTGCATTCATACTTTTTCATAATTTGTTTCTCCTTTTTTTTTAATATTAAAGATTAGTATTTACAGCAATCATACTACAAATATCATGCAAATAAACTCA
>JAZOMI010000109.1:0-8565 GCA_045653825.1 Candidatus Aphodosoma sp.
TTGAAGATGCCGTAGAAAATGATAAGTGGGAGTTGAGTGTAGGTAGAATGGCTGAAAAATGTGCTAATAAATGGTATATTGGTAAACCAGGGTCGGCTAATAATGGAGAGAATGGATTGTTTGTTTCTTGCGATAATGGTCAAACTTCTGATTATACTAATAAAGCCGTTACAGTTATGGCATATCGTGAGCTTACTCTTGCTGCGGGTGATTATGAATTATCTTTCGATTGGAAAGCAGGTGGAGCAGATGCTAATGATGGTTTATATGTATGTTTAGCCCCAAAGTCAGATAGTGATGTGAGACTTGCCTCAACGACGTCATCTATATTGGAAAATTGGGTAAAAATAAGACCTAATGGTTATGCTTTAGATTTTGGCAGTGACAATATTTGCTTAAATCAACGATATTGGAATACTGTGACAGATAGCGTTAATATTAGTGCTAACGAGAGTTATTATCTTATTTTTATTTGGCGTAATGGTTTGTTAACTCCATATTCTTTTGGAGCTTGTATTGATAATATCAAGATTACGCCTAAAGGGGCTTGTAATAGACCAACAAATTTTATGGTTAACCCTATAGGTACAAATGTAGTGTTGTCGTGGACGGGTGATGCTGATGCGTATGACGTTCAGATATATGATTATGAAACAGAAACTTGGAGTGAATATAAAGATATAAAAGAAAAATATTTAGAGTTGAAGGGATTAAGTGAGGGAATGAAGTCGTTTTTTGTGCGTTCGGTATGTGATACTCTGCATAGTGCATGGACTTCACGTGATAAATTCTTCTATCATTCAACATCAGTTAGTTGTGTGGATTTTTTGAATTTGACATCACAAAATTGTTATACAAATACGTTTGACAATCGTGATAAAGGTAGAAAGTCTGGAGTTGTGGATAATGGCTCTCTTAGTGTTGATAGTCATCACACAATTCATTGGGATAAAAATGAGAGAGACCCTCGTACTGGTAATGGATTGAAAACAGTTCCTGATGGTGAATTGGCTTCGGTTCGTATTGGAGGTGCTAAGGCTGGTAAAGAAATTGAAGAGATTGAATATAATCTTTTGGTTGATACAAGCTCTGCTGTATTGTTGCTTAATTATGCAGTAGTACTGGAATATCATGCAAGTCCAACACAAGACCACGATAACGCTAGGTTTGCACTAGAAATTAGAGATAGGGGTAAACCATTAGACGTATATGGTTGTGGAGAGGCTGATTTTACTGCAGGAAAGATTACAAGTGGAGAAGATGGTTGGCATATATTTGCCCCTGGCGATCAAATCCCTGTTCAATGGAAAGATTGGACCACTGTGGCGATTGATTTAAGACGATATATTGGTAAGTCATTGACGATTAAAGTCTCAACTGAAGACTGTACTTCTGGTGGTCATTGGGGGTATGCTTATTTTACATTAAAATGTACCGATGGTAAAATTCAAGGTTTGACTTGTGGCGGTTCTGGTGAAAAAACGGAGTTTTTGGCTCCTGAAGGATTTAAATATAGATGGTATAATCCTAAAAATCCTACTGTTATATTGGGAACGGATCAGAAATTTTCGATTGAAGCAAGTGATACTTTAACTTATTATGTAGATGTCATTCAGCTTACTAATTCGAACTGTTATTATACCGAGCATGTTTCGGGTGTGGGGCGTTGGCCTCAAGCTAAAGCTGATTACGAGTTTGATATAAAAAATTGTGAGAATAATGTAATATTCGAGAATCAAAGTTTTGTTCAACTTGTTAATCAAATCAGTAATGATAGTTCTACTACAACTAATAAGTGTGATGAGTTCTTTTGGGATTTTGGCGATGGTGATACCTCAATTGTTGAAAATCCAGTTCATAGGTATCCTGATGAAGGTGGTACTTATACAGTTCGATTGAAAGCTACAATTAAAGGAGGGTGTGAAGGTAATTGGACCTCATTTGATATAACTTTGCCGAAACTAGGTACGACATACGATACAACGCGGATAACGAAATGTGCAAATGATTTTTTTGTATTTAAGGGAGAGGCCATATCTGAAACTGGTATTTATTTGGATACTTTGCAAAGTATTTATGGATGTGATAGTATTTTAGTGTATGATTTGTATGTGGCAGAAGAATTTGATACTATTATGTATGATACTATTTGTGCTGGAGAAGAGTATTATTTCAGAGGAAAACGTTTGAGTGCAACGGGTGTATATAGCGATACTACTCAATCTCCTTATGGTTGCGATAGTCTCTTTACCATGCATCTTAAAGTAATAGACCCATTGGATATTTCTCTTGCTGATGGTGATATAGCAGCTTGTGAAGATGAAGACCACATAGATGTGAACTTTGATTTTGCTAGTGGAGCAAGAAAGCCTGTAGAATATTCTATATATTTTGATAATGGGGCGTTGTCACAAGGGTTTGTTGATCAAGAAAGGTTGAATTTAGAGGAGAGTGGTAATGATTTTACAATTTTATTACCAGAGAATTGTACTCCGGATACATACACAGCAACATTTTTGTTTTATGATACTACATTTGTTTGTAGTGATTTGTCGATACCAGTTGAGTTTGATGTTTATGCCTCTATATTGCAACCAAAATTTGGCAACTTGATTGCTGTGTTGGATAAGGGGTATGATTTTGAGGAGAATGCGTATGAGTGGTATGTAAATGGAGAAAAAGACCCTTCTGCAGTTGGCTCTTTCTATTATTTGCCAGATGGACAAACATTTGGAGAGGATGATTGTTACTATATGATAGCAACGCGTCGTGGCGATGGTAAGAAAATACGCACTTGCGAAATTTGTCCTGGTGTTTATACCTCGGTTGATGATATTTATGATTCTAATGCAATGTTGGAAGTTACGATTTTTGACAAAGAACAGACTATCGAGACTGCAATAGAGAAGGGGTATGCTAATATTTATAGTTTGGCTGGGGAGTTGTTGAGCACGTATGAATTTGGAGTTGACAGAATAAAGGCTCCAGCTAAATCAGGATTGTATATTTTACAGATACTCCTTGAAGATGGAAACTATACACATAAGATTTGGGTTAAGTAATTATAATTGATTTAAAAATATGAAAAAGTTATTGCTTTACATTTTGTCATTATTATTTAGTTTTTGTTGTGTTTTGAATGCACAACAAATTTCAGTGCCATACGAATGTGGTTTTGAAGATGCTGCAGAAGTGGGTAATTGGAATTTGAATGCTGGGACAAATGGGCCTAAATGTCAAGATCAATGGATGGTAGGAAACCTTGATAATAATGGTGGATTTAATTCGATGTATATATCGTGTGATACAGGTAAAACAACTACTTATGGAGCTAAACCTAATGTCGTTATTGCATATAGAAAAATAGAGACTAACTCTTCTAATTCTGTTGTAGTAGATTGTTCGTTTGATTGGAAATGTGTGGGGGCAAAAGGTATTTCGGAACTTAAATTTTATATGTTGCCTGCAAACTTTTTTGCTTCTGAATCGGAATTGGCATCTACTCATACATCTGCTACTTTGCCTAGTACTTTGAGATCTATGCCTCCTGCAGCTACTTTGTCGGGCAGTGACTCTTGGCAATATTGGTCATCTTCTATCAATGGTAATACTTTTACTTTGTCGCCTAGCGAAGAATGGTATATGATTTTTATTTGGGAGAATAAGAATAAGAAGTCTTCAGAAGATCCTCTCTATGCTGCTTGTGTCGATAATATACAACTTTCGTTTACCGACTGTTGGAAACCAGAAAATTTGCAAGTAGAGTCAATGTGCGATACTATCAAGGTCTCTTGGGAAGGATATAATGATAGCTTTGAATTTGAGTATAAAAAAGCTGATGCTCGAATTTGGAGTGGTAAGACGATTACTAAGGCTACAAGTATGGTTTTGTCGGGCTTAGGTGAGGGTCTATATTCTATTCGTGTACGAGGACTTTGTGGTGATATGAAGAGTGCATGGGTAACTTGTAATGAAGCTGTGTGTTATTGTCCTGATAGACATTGTATCAATTTTGTAACATTAGATGGAGATGGTGTAATTTGTGAAGTCGGTGATGCTATCGATTTAACGACAAAACGATTTAATCTTACAGCTTCTTTGACTGGACCTGTTGAAGGACGTCATACTGCAATGTGGAAACAAAATGAGTTTGACCCTAATACTGGTAATAATTTAAGAACTATACCTTTGGGCTCTTTGGCTTCAGTGCGTTTAGGTGATAACAGACCTGGGGGGTTGGCTGAAGGTCTGAAATATGAGTATCTTGTGGATACATTGGAGGCTAAAATTATTTTGATGAAATATGCAGTTGTATTGCAAAAACCTGGTCATGGACCAACTCAAGATCCAGGGTTTGTTCTTGAAATTTTGGACCAAAACGGTCAAAAGATCGACCCAAGTTGTGGCGTCTTTGATTTTACTCCAGAGAAAGGTGATTTTTGGAATAAGCACAATAACTATGTTTGGAAAGATTGGACTGATATAGGTCTTAATCTTGAAAAATATCATGGCCAAAAAATATATATCCACTTGGTGACCCAAGACTGTACGCCAAAGGCTCATACAGGTTATGCCTATTTTACTTTGGACTGTATTGATGCTGCTATTAAAAATAATAGTTGTGGTGAGACTGCGACTATTGAGATGGAGGCTCCTGCAGGTTTTGAGTATTTGTGGACTAACGAAAGTAATAGAAATAAAGTTATATCAACAGAGCAAAAAATCAATGTTCCAGCCAATGATATAACAACATATTATTGCGAAGTAAGATATAAAGGTCTTCCTAATTGTGGTTTTGAGTTGCATACTAAAGTGATTCCTCGTTTTGCACATGCCTCTTTTGATTGGGAACACAAACCTGAAAATTGTGAAAACAAGGTTGTCTTTACAAATAAGAGTTGTGTTGCTACTCGTGTAAATGGTGTTGATACATTGACTAGCGAGCCATGTGAAGCTTTTGAGTGGAGAATAAGCAATGGAGAGGAGACTTCATTTGAAAATTGGTCATATACTTTCCCTAGCGAGGGTGGAACTTTCGATGTAACTTTGAAATCGTATATTGCAGGTGGAGCTTGTTATGACGATACAACTATAACTATTGTGGTTCCTTCTATCTATGAGCATCACGACACTATTTATGAGTCTTTTTGTGAAGGTGATTATATAGAGTTTGATAATAAAATCATTGCAAATTCTGGTGAATATGTAGAATCGAAAAAGAACGTATGGGGATGTGATAGTATTACTGTGTTGTATTTGGATGTTATTCCAGAAATTGCAGACACTTATATTACTGATACTATATGTGAAGGAGATGAGTATATCTTCTGTGGTAAGAGTATTGTAGAAACAGGACAGTATAAAGAAAAATTGTTGTCTGTTCATGGATGTGACAGTGTAGTTTATTTGGATATCGTTGTGAGCGAAACATTGAAATTAGAATTTGATGCTTTGGTTTCGACTTGTAGTGGTGACCCAACGATGATACTCCCTTATAAACAATTGGCAGGTAGCTCGTTTGATTCTTGTGATGTGAGAATTGATTTTGGAGGCAATCAATATTCTACTGTTGCAGCCGTAGATGCTCTTGATCGTATTATTACATTCTCGATGCCCGAAAATCCAACTCCAGGATATTATGACTTGATTTTGGATTTTGGTAAAAGGTCTTGTGGCGACTCTGAGAAGTTGATCTCTTTGTCGGTCTATTATTCGAAAGATCTTATTGCTCAACGTTGGGGTGATGTGTTAGCCGTTAAGAATGCCGATTATAATGGTGGTTATGAGTTTAGTGCATTCCAATGGTATAAGAATGGAACTCCAATAGACGGTGCTACATCGTCGGTATATTATGCGCAAGGAGGATTGGATTTGACAGCCGAATATTCTGTTTTGTTGACACGAGTATCGGATGGTGCATCTGTGATGACTTGTGTGGTGGATTTAGAAGATTATTCTAATTTTGAGGGTAGTATTGTTGTTGTGTTTAAGGCTAATGACAATGTGGCTGTAGAGGCAACTAACAATGCAAGACTATATATTTGGTCGTTGCAAGGCTTTTTGGTCTCTGAAGTGAATATTAACGAGGGGTATAATTTGATTGATCGACTTGGTTTGAGTGGAGTATATCTATTTGAATTTATCTTTGATGATGGAAGTAGAGAAATCAAACAAGTGGTTTTGTAATGAAAAAAGGCTGATCTCTTGCGAGAATCAGCCTTTTTGATTTAATTTGGTTGACAAGAAAAAATTTTGAGAAAAGTCCCGTAGGGACGTAAGAACCCAGGCATGGGTGCAAACCCCTGATAAAATGTTTCAGATCTATAATAAACCCTAGCGGGGTGACAGAGATATGTTGTTGTTTATTAAGGTAATAAATACTTAAATTCTCAGTCGCACCTATGGTGCTTATTTTTCATATAATATCTCATCACAGGGATTTGCATCTCTACTTGTGATATATCACTCCTACGGAGTTTATTTTTATCGGACAGTAATAAAAAACATTTAAAATATTTTGTATATATAAAATAAATTTGTACCTTTGCTGACCATTTTACTACAATTGTATTTGTTTTGTATAAAATAATAAACTTTATTAACTAATATCTTAAAACTATGAAAAAAATTACTCTTTTAAAATCGCTACTCGTAGTGTTAGCGATGTGTTTTTTCTCAGTGGTAGCTTTAGCCCAAGCTACAACAGTCGGAACTTATAAAAAAGTGACAGTTGCACCTGCAAATGGAGACTGGTCTGGGCAATATATTGTTACGGATGCAGCTGCATCGAAAGTTTATAACGGTTCTCTAAAAGGTAGTAATGGTGGAGTTCCTTCTTATTTAATAACCAGTACAGGTGGTTTTATTGTATCTTCAGATAAGAGCACAATAGAGGTGACTCAATATTTGGTAGATACACTCTATGCTGTTAATAGTAAAGATTATGCAAATGCGGTTGGAGACTTCCATATTACGATAGATAAGGATGGTTATATAAAGGCTGCATGTGGCTATTATATTGGGGCAAAGCCTAACTCTAGTAAAACGGGTGTAAATACAGGTATTTCATATATAGCTGAAGTTGGAGAGAATGAGGGATTTAAACATACGATTACTTTGAAAGCAGATGGCTCTGTTTTGTTGAATGCCACAATTAACTCGAAAAATGGTTATTTTCAATCTTATAATTCTTTATTCCAATATTATACTTCTAATACTAAAGGTGCTATTTGTCTCTATAAATTAGAAACAGCAGATGGTGGTGAAGAAGGTGGCGAAGTTGCAACTTTGGCAGCTCCTACTGCAGACGTTCAATCTGGTGACTATTTAGACCCATTCGACCTTACTTTGGCTTGTGCTACAGAAGGTGCTACTATCAAATACAAAGTTAATGGTGGCGAAGAACAAACTTATTCAACAACTCCTATCAGAATTTCTGCAACAACAACTTTGGTTGCTTGGTCTGAAAAAGATGGCGCTAAAAGTGAAGAGGTAACATTTACTTACAATTTGCCAACTGAAGTGGCTAATATCGCTGCTTTCATTGCTGATGCTTCAGGAAAACAACTTCGCATCGCTTCTACTATGACAGTTGTTTTCCGCAATCTTTCGTATTTGTATGTTAAAGATGAATCGGGCTATATGCTTGTTAACGGAAAAGTGAATAGTAAAAATTCAACTTATAATGTAGGTGATCAATTTACAGGTCTTGTTGGTAAAGCTAAAGTTGTTAATGGTATAAAAGAAATCACTCCTGTAAACTTCCCAACTGCTACTGCAACAGGTGTTGCTGTTGAACCTGAAGTTGTTGCTATGGGAAATATTACAACTGCTATTGCTCATAAATATATCGTGCTTGAAGAACTTGCAACTCTCGTTTCTAAAGCTCAGTTGGGCCCAATCGTAGCGACTATTGCTGGTAAAGAATATACTATGCCTGACCGTTTTATGCTTTTTGTTAATGGTTGGAAATTTGTTGCAGGCGATATGTTGAAGATAACTGCATTTGTAGGTTTTGATGCAAATGGAAATGTGGAACTTTATCCTACTGCTGTAGAAAAAGAGGTTGTTCCTGTTGCTCCTGAAGCTCCTGTATTCACTCCTGTAGCTGGCGATTATTACGACTCAGTTATTGTTTCTATCTCTTGCGCTACTACCGAAAATGTTATGATTAAATACGCATTTGGTGGAACAGAACCTACTGGTAAATCGGCTACTTATACCGAACCATTCAAACTTACAACTAATACTGTTGTTTCAGCTATGGCATTTTTGATTGATACAAATGGTAATCCAGTCGAGGATGCTGAAGGTAAGCCATTCGCTAGCCCTGCTGTTTTCGCTGAGTACAAAGTTACTCCTTACGTAGCTCCTGCAGCTCCAGCTACTCCAACTATCCAATATTCTGAAGGTGGTTACTTTGCTAGCGAAGCTCTTGAAGTAGCTCTTACTACTAAAGAAACTCGTCCTAACAACATTCTTGTAACTGTAGATGGTTCAGAACCTTTGTTTGGCGCAACAGCAACACAAACTCTTTCTTCAGTTAAAATATCAGGTACAACAACT
>JAZOMI010000110.1:0-19308 GCA_045653825.1 Candidatus Aphodosoma sp.
GACCATTATCGCAAGAAACAAACAATCCATTCTCTCCATTATTAGCCGACCCTGGTTTACCAATATACCATTTATTAGCACATTTTTCAGCCATTCTACCTACACTCAACTCCCACTTATCATTTTCTACGGCATCTTCAAGATCACAAAAATAACTACTTGCTACAACCGAAGATTGGGCAAATATTTCGCTACAGAATGAAACTGCAAATAATAAAAGAAAATAATAGATTTTAGATTTCATATTATGAGAAAAACATCAGTCAAGAGCATGCGCTCTTGACCAATGCTTTATTAAATTTATTCAACAATTACCTTATCAAGATAAGATTTACCATTACCAGTAATTACACGTACTACATAAACACCTGTTGTATTCAAACCATCCACAGTGATTGGATTAGAAGCTGGTGTGTCGAGATAGATACGTTGTCCCACAGCATTAAATACCTCAACTACTAAACCTTCGCGTTCTTCTACTGTAAATTCTGCATTAATAAACAATGTACTATTAGCTCTCAATGGATTAGGAACCATAATCAAGTCAAAGTCTTTCACAACCTCAACGGCAGTTCCTTTTTCCACAGTCAAAGTATGGATAATAACATATTCTTTACCATCTTTTTTCACAACAATAGTATCAACATAAACACCTGGTTTAGTATTTTCGTCATAATGGATAGATCCATACTTATAAGGAAGCTCATCTATTGTAATTGTCTTTTCTATATAAGTAGTATCACCATCGACAACTACAAGATGCAACACAATTGTAGAGTCGCAACCATCAACAGATTGAAGATTCAAAGTGTATGTATCAGATTTAGAGAGACCATTAAATCCGTGACCTGTATATTTTTCACCAGAGATAATAACCTCTGTCAATTCCAAACGATAATCTGGCAATACAGTTGCATGAAGCAATACTACAGAGTCGCATCCATCCGCTGCTTTGAATACCTCTCTAAAGTTACCTGAAGTCTTGATTGTTTGACTTCCAAAAATATATTCTTCACCATAACAGATATTTACAGACTCTTCCACTTCTATTGGATCTGTAACTTTAAGTACAAGTGTAACAATAGAATCACAGCCCATAGAAGAAGGCAAAGTATCACTATAAACACCAGATTCAGTATATTCAACGCCATTCCAATTGTAAACTTGACCTGAACAGATAGTATCTGTTATCGTTACTCGTTTTCTAGGTGTTACTGACAAGTTGAGAATAATAACAGAGTCGCAACCATTAGCAGAACCTACTTTTTGTTTGTAACGTCCAGGTTCTGTCAATCCCACGAACCCTTTCTCGCTATAAACACCGCCTTCACACATTTGCGCATCCAACATTGTTTCTGCCATTGGTAAGATATTAAGTTTAACTCCACGCAAAGTATCCACTTGGTCAACCTCTGCATGTAATTCCCAATATGAAACCTCTTTTCTACCAACAGTCAACTCTTCACTATCAAATGCAAAGAATCTATTTTCAAATCCTTCGGTTTGACAAACTGGAGCTTCAACTATATCTTCTACATAAACATTCAAGTGAACATTATCCAAGTGGATTTCGGTAGAAGCACCAGATTTATTAGCTTCGGCATAGAACGCAACTCTAATTTGTTTACCTGCATATTTGGTCAAATTTATTTCATATTTTTTACCAGCAACAGGAATACTAAAGTATTCATAATCATCAGCTGCAGTACCCCAAACAGTAGCATTTGCTTTGCTCCATGTTGCACCCTCATCTTCCGAAATTATCACCATGAATTTATCATCTTTATCTGCTTTATCACTCTCTGATGGAGCTTTACTTGAATCTTTATCAGTCAAAGCAAGATCAAACAATAAATGATAATTAGCTGAAGTATTAACCAAGTCAATAACAGGAGAGATCAACCATGTTTTTGAACCATAAGCAGCATCTGGCAATAAAGATAAGTTATCTACTTTTGTTGACAAGTGAATTGTATTGATAGTAGAACCTGCAATACCGCCTTTTGTAGTCCATGTATCAGTAGATAATTTTGCTACGCAATCCAATGCAGTACCAGCAAAGCAGTCAGCCGCTGTAGCTGAATTTGATGTCAACCAACCATCCATATTGTTTACTATTCTATCAAATGATTCTACATACGGAGTTGTTCTATTGGTTGTGAACGTAATAAATGGAGACCAATTTGATGTATCTTCACCACAAATAGATTGTACTTTGACATAATAATTTGTCGCAGCCAACAAGTTCTCCATTTTGAATGGCAATGATATTACTTCATCAGTGTGAGCATTAGTAAACTCTGCATTGTCTGCTCGTTGAATACGATATTTAATTGCTTTATCACTATGGTTAAAGTCAATATTTGCACTATTTGAAGAAATATTACTTACTTTCAAACTATTTGGAGTGAAACATGACACCTCAACAAATTCGATATCATCAACATAGACCACATTATTAGTTGCATTATAACCTTCGTTTTTGAATGCTACAAATTCACCTACTGCTCCAATCAATGGCACACTCACTTCAACCCAGTAATTATTACCACTTACATCATTTGTGATATTAGCACCCATATCTGATACTGTATATGAATATTCATATGTACCAATTGCCACAAATGTAGTAGGATCATAAGGGTTAGTCATTGTTCCAACAGTAATCTTACGTGCATAAGTATCACCTACTCCAGTAGTAATAACTTTACCTGTTGCATCATTAGTTACACAACGCATCCAGAAGTTCACTTGCGATGTTTCAAGGTCTGCATTTACTAATGGCAACACTACATAATCACCAGCTACGCTCTCTTTGTTTACTGTATGCGATGACAATTTCAATGCATAATCACCAGAGCGAGAATATTTTTCACTTCCTGTGCTCTTAACCAAGTATGGGGCATAATTTGCTACCATATTAGCATTTTCATGACCTGCAACAAAGCAATTTGGAAGTACTTTTTGTACCTCTATCAATCCATTAGAAGTGCCAATAGAATAGTGTTCATCTTCATTATCCATTGCTAACACAGTATTCAATTCGATAGGGTTACAAGATGTTGTAACTTCGAATGGACCGACCCAAATACTATTATTTCCTTCTGAACAAACAGTTCTAACATAAACTTTATAATTTACATTAGCTACCAAACCATTTATTGTTACTGTATTACCATTTACTTGTTGACGGAATGCTAAGTCATTTTCAGTAACATTATTCAATGTATCTGCAAAAGCAACCACTTCGTATGATACATTAGAAACAGTAGAAGCTATAGACATCTTAGCCTCATTTGCACTAACCGAAAGAAGTTTCAAATCATAAGGTGGAGTACAAGAAGCACGAGTAATATTAACATTATCGATAACTGCTGAGCGTTTTGCAGCATATTCACCAATAGTATCATTATTTACCCAATAGAATACCATGTTGTATAAACCTGCCATTTCCGGAGTAACAATAACAACTTTTTCGATAGTTTGCCATTGTTCAGTCATCGCTTTTGTTGTATCAACACCATTCAAACCAGATTTAGAAGAGAGTTCAATCCAATTTTGAATTCTATTTTCACTAAGCACATTACCAAGAGCACCTGAAGTACCATCTAAGTTCACAACAGTAGCACTACCAGCAGTGAATTGAGAAGTAGTTGGCAAGAAACCTACACGGATGTAGTCATTATTAGCCTCACCAAAACAAGTCCAATCATAAGTAATAGTATATACACCAGCTTCGAGAGCTATAGTACGAGAAGCCCATGCACGTGATGTTACATTAGGAGAATAGTGAGCTGATTTGGCATTATCATTACTAATATAAAGAGCATTACCACCTTTATCTGCAACTACTTTAGCATCATCGGCACCAATAAACCATTGGTTAGTTTGACCATTTTGTGCAAATGCCCATTTAGCAGCTTCAGTTGAATTATCAAAATTGAAGCTATAAGGCATTGTACGCACAGCTTCTGGAGCAGTTTTGTATTTGCCAGCATATCCCCATTTTGATTTCTCTCCATCATCACAAATTGTACGTACATGAACATCATACTCTGTTCCAGCGGCAAGATTTTCGATAGTAAAATGAGTAACACCATCTACAAGCATTGAAGTACCCTCTGAATCTACGTTAAAACCAACTGCACCATATTTAACCTCATATTGAGGAGCACCCTCATGTGTAAATTCTATTTCCAATGAAGAGTCGGTATGACCTACCATTTTGAATTCGGTACCAGGGAAACAAGTAGGAATCAACTCTATAAGAATATCGTCTATTGTAAACCACAATTGAGAAGCATCTGATACCCAACCATTCTTAGTAGTATACTTTTGAGTCAAATCAAGACAACTTGTAAACCCTATATGTTTTGCTGTTCCTTTGTATTTTTCGAGCGAGACAGTAACATCATAAGCAACCAAATTTGGATACGAATCAAATATGAGTGTATCAATAGGTTCGAATGTACCTGCGATATCATTAACATCTGACACAGCACCAACAATTACATTACGACGTTTGCTTGCCGCACCATTTTTTTGATAGAAAGAAACTTGGCAACGAGACAAGCTATCTACATCGATTTCAGGAGTTACAAGATAAGTAGTACCACCACTACCTTGAGCAGTTAGATACATATATATACCATGTGTTCCTCTTGGATAAAACTGAGAAGCACCATATACATAAGGGTAAGGATATTTTGCTGAGCCTGTATATAATGAATACCAACATTCAGGTCTTGTCTGTTTCACACTTGGTTGATTTTCGAAGTCATCGAAATAAGGAAGAGATATAACTCTATGCCAATCTGTTTCCACTTTTTCAATCATAGACCAATCTGCGTAACCACCATCACATGTTGAACGAGCAGCAATATAATATGTTGTAAGTCGTTGAAGATTTGGAATCTCGAAAATATTAGTATTCGATACAATAGAGTCAATAGCAGTACCATTCAAAATATCATCAGACAATGCCGATGTTGAATATTTCACTTGATATGGAGCTTGTCCGCCCAATATTTTCACTCTAATTGATTCAACGCCAATGCTATCAATCTCCAATTTTGTTTTACATGAAGATACCGTATCAAACTTCAACTCATCGATACAAACATTAACTTTAACTTCTGGACCAAAGTCGGCCAAGAACATCACATATTGTCCTTTATCTCCATATTGGTCTCCTTCATAACTATCGAAATAAACTTCGTATGGAAGGTATTCGCCTGCAACAAATGCAACAGTATCTACAGGCATAAATGTGTTCAATCTTGTAGGATCAGTAACAACACCCACAATAACAGAACTAATAGCATCAGATATCAAATCGGTATTACCACGTCCCATAAACCTTATATAAAGTTTAGAGATATCATCAATACCTATTCTATTTGATATCGCATACGCTCCATTGAAATTTCTCACGGTTTGTATATGCAAAGAACTATTACCTTTATATACCGTAGGGCCCCAAGCTGTAGTTTCTGGAGTTACGCAATGAGGGATATAATTACCGATATCAAGACCATCATCATGTTCATCATCGTTAATTGTACCAAGAGTCCAACATTCTGGATGAATCTGCGGTGCTTCTGAACCTGGCACATTTACAGTAATATAATTTTCGAAACCTTCGACTTCTAATTCACCTATAGGTTTCACTGCACAAGGAGTACGGAATGTTACTACATCAGACCAAGCCCCGTTCACAGTATCACAAAGAGGTTGAACATAGATAAAATATTCTGTATTAACAGGAAGACCTGTGATTGTACATGGATTAGATGTAACTTCTTCTATTTTCAATACGCGACTATTTCCTGTTGTAATATTTGCCAATTCACTCTCTGACAAACGAGTTTTAGCAAATAATACACGCCATTTAGATACTGTTGCTGGTGAACGCCAACGTAGTTTCACTCTATCAGAATCATAAGAATCAATAGTTACACTCTCTGGGCGTGCACAAGGATTAAGGAAATCGACTTCGATATTATCAAATAATATTTCTACCCCATTATGGAAGTAACTATCAAATTTACAGTTATTATTGAGTGCTATTGCGATATACTCACCTGTGCCTTTATAACTATCTAATGTAGCAACAAATTTAACATATTCACCTTTTCTTGTTGTAGTCATTGCCACTACCTCTTCAAAAGTTGTAGAGTCGTAAGGATTTGTCATAACACCGACAGAGATACCAGCAACGAGACCAGATTTCAATTTCGCATCAAAAGAAATTTGCAACTTATTGATAGGTTCAGCCATTTTTGGTAATGCCAAATAGAGATTTTTATTTTCAGTATAATCACCTCTACGCATAAACACACCATAAGTATTGCCTTCTTGTTGAACTTGTGGATAATAAGCATCGCCACCACCTGCAGAAACTTGCACCTGTTGTGTTGCCATACATGGCACTTTAAAGCCTTGTGTTTGTGAATATGCAGCTTGATCAAGGTTGTCGAAATTCTCTATATAAGGTATTGGTTGAACATCATAACAACCTGTTTCGAATGATGCAGGACGAGTCCATTCACCAAATACTCCATCACAAATAGCACGTACTGTAAAGTAATATTTACGTCCTGGAGCTTCAAGATTTGAAATTTCTATACTATTTGTGTTTACAGTATCTTTAAAATACCAACTTAATATTTTATCAATACCCTCGTATGTAAATTGTGATTTTGCAACACATACGACCCAAGCATCGGCATTTGTTGCATCCCAAGAGATAACCACTTTAGATGGATCGCTTGATGGTGTTGCCACTACATTTGTTACGTTACCACAAGATGGCATTGGCAAGAATTTAACCTTATCAAGACGGATGCTATTTACTACTTCTGACACGGCATTTTCTTGCTCTACCAACATTGCAATAAACTTACCTTCAAGCTCATATTCCACAAAGTCGATATAATGATAAGAATAACCTTTCACTGCCGAAATAGTAGTCAATGGTTTGAATGTAGTGATATCGCGAGCATCTGTCATCGAACCAACCACAACTGTACCATTATTTTCAGGCGACTCTACCTCAAATGTCATACGCGCTGTTTTCAAATCCACATTTAATTCTGGGAAAACAAGAGCAGTCCAACATTTTTTATTTGCTTTACCAACTTTACCTTCAAAAATCCAACGTGAAGTAGAGATATTTTTTGCACCAAACATTGCTTCGCTATTACCTAAAGATATCACGTTAGGTATCAACACCCCACCTGTTTGTACATCAGAATTTTCATAACAAACTGAATAGTATGTTTCAGGTTTTTCACTACTGATATTAATAGCCAAATCATAAGGTAAAGTATTTACTTGACCTACTGTATGCAAAATACGACGATCACTCCAAGCTCCTTTATTTGCACCTTTTAATCCACGTGCATAAACATAATAATGTGTAGCAGGTTTCACAGTCAATGCACCACCATTGGCAACTACTTGAGGTGTTGCAGCATTAAGTTCAGCTGCAGTCATCTCTTTTTCTGCCAATACTACCTCATATTTGTCATAGCTAAATGGAAAATCAAATTTCACTTGAGTTGCAGAAGTCAATCTCATTTGGAAATTATTAACCTTCAAAACTTCTGGGCGATAATCTACTTTGAGATTATCCATAACGAATATGTTTGAAGTTTCAAATTCCGACATAAACGCAATAAATTTACCACTACCTGCATATTTTTCCAAAGAGACAAAACACTCTTCAAAAACTCGCATAGAAGTGATATTTACTGTATCAACTGCTTCAAACGAATAATTATCCACAGGGTCAGTCATCACACCCACAACTATACCAAAACTTTCTGAATTAGAAGCATTGTGATTTATTGTTGTAAACGAAACATACAAATCAGCAATACTCTTATTCTCATCCAACTCTATTTGTGGCAAAGCAAAATAAGCATAAGAGCTTGAAGGCAACGCCTTTTCTGCATTATGATCAACCTCTGCATTAAAACACACCACTGTAGAAGCATCAGGAGAGAGTGCTTTTTTTGTAGTAGATGTTGCAGAAACATTTATATATGGAGCAACAACATTATCTGATGAACCAACATAACAATTCAAAGGATGTGTAACTCCTGTTGAACGGTTATTGAAATTCATTGTATAACCTGGTCTAATCACATTAGAAGTTGTAAAATCAGCACTAGCCCAACCACTAATATCTTCACCACAATTAGCACGAAGATAAAAATAATATTTTGTGCCAGCAGTAAGACCCGTAAGATTATGTCTATAAAGATTCTTAGCTACCAATGTATCTAATATGTTAGCTTTGAAATTTTCATCTGCAAGTTGTTCGCCAGTAAGTGCCACTGTCGAAACTTTCAAACTAAGAGTTTGAGCATCGCCATCATTAAACCATCCAATAGTGGCTGATTCATTCAAAATATTGCTAACATTCAAACCATAAGGTTCTCCACATTTTGGAGTAGAACGCACCAATACATCATCTATTACAACACCACGACCTAAATTATCACTTGCTTCAAATGCAATTTGATAAGTCTTAGAACCACCAATCAAACGCAATGTATCAAGAGACCATTTCTTAATTTGATAATCATAAGCTTTTAATAAAGTCCAACCTTTATCTGCTGAAGCACGATAAAAAACCTTTAATGTATCAAAGTCATTTGTCCAAGTACTTTGCGCATGAGCAAAAACAAGAATTGGTTGATAAATGCCTTGAATATCCATTACTGGAGTAACCAAACGAGTACGAGCTTTGGTTGTCACATTTGTATTTCCTTTAAATTCGACACGACAATTTCCATCAAAGGCACCATTTGGATAAGTCAAATCACCAGAATTGACAACCCAATCCATATTGCCTTTAACTTTTTCTTGTGTCCAATCTGCTGGAATGCCATTTTCAAAACTTTCATCAAGTCTCACACCATAGCCTTGAGACCAAAGTAAAAATGGTAAAAAGAAGATTGCTATTAAGACAAACAATCTTTGTAATTCTCTTTTCATAGTTTTTAAATTAAGTTAACCAATTATTTTTTTATATAAAATTCAAAAAAAAAGCAAATTAAATAAAAAATCCTAGTGGAATATTTATTATGCAATAAAAAGCTCTCCAATATTCCACCATATATAAACAAAACTATCTAATTTTCAATAAATTAAACAATCACAGTCAAATAGTAGATGCAATCCACCAAATAGTGAGACAAAGTTACAAAAAATATTTAATATATCCCTAATTTTATGTGATTTATTTTTATTTCGTTACTTTTACTTTATTTTTTTAACCAATAGTTTTTTCTAATACACACAAAAAAAGAGACGCAATGTATTGCGTCTCTACTAATATATAAAGGTACTCTTTATGCATTTTTGCCACAGCAGTTTTTATATTTTTTGCCAGAACCACAAGGGCAAGGCTCATTACGACCTACTGTTTTTTCGGCATGAATTGGCTGAGTTACTTGACGTTCGCGAGTATCACGCTGTCCTGCGCGTTGAATATCGGTCATATCTTCTTTATTCGCACTATAACGACTATAATCCTGACGACGTTCAGCCTCTGCTTTACGCACTTGATCTGGCTCTCGAACAGGTATTTGAGCACGCATAAGAATTGAAGTAATCTTACGATTCATTTCGTTAAGCATAGCTCCAAACAAGTTGCTCGACTCAAGTTTATAAATCAAAAGCGGGTCTTTTTGTTCATAAGTAGCATTTTGCACCGAATGTTTCAATTCATCAAGTTCACGAAGATTTTCTTTCCAACCCTCATCAATAGCATGAAGAAGTATTGCTTTTTCGAATGCCTTAACCACAGCCTTAGATTCTGTTTCGTATGCCTCTTTCAACACTACTGGCACATTATACATGCGTTTGCCATCTGTGATAGGAATCAAGATTTTTTCGTATTGAGCACCCTGTGTTTCATATACTTGTTTGATTACAGGATTTGCTACCTCTGCCATTTTGTCCATTTTACGAACAAATACTTCGTACGCAGCCTCTGCCACTCTATCAATAATCTTTTCGGCTTTCATTGAACGGAATTCGTCTTCTGTTACAGGCGCATCCATAGCAAATACAGCTAACAAATCTGCTTTGAATCCATCAAAATCAAGTGCTTGATGATTATTATTAACAACCATTAGTGCTGTATCATATAGAGTGTTGACAATGTCAACACCAATACGCTCGCCCATAAGAGCATGACGACGACGAGCATAAATCACAGTACGTTGCTTATTCATCACGTCATCGTATTCAAGCAAACGTTTACGGATACCGAAGTTGTTTTCTTCAACTTTTTTCTGAGCGCGTTCAATAGATTTAGAAATCATTGAGTGCTCAATCATTTCACCCTCTTGGAAGCCCATACTATCCATTACCTTAGATATACGTTCTGAACCAAATAGACGCATCAAATCATCTTCAAGCGAAACGAAAAATACAGAAGAACCTGGGTCGCCTTGACGACCAGAACGACCACGCAACTGACGGTCAACACGACGGCTTTCATGACGCTCTGTACCAATAATTGCAAGACCACCAGCCTCTTTCACTTCTGGAGTAAGTTTGATATCGGTACCACGACCTGCCATATTGGTTGCAATTGTAACAGTACCTGCACGACCTGCTTCGGCAACAATATCAGCCTCTTTTTGGTGCAACTTAGCATTCAATACATTATGAGAAATCTTACGGATTGTGAGCATACGACTCAAAAGTTCCGAAATCTCAACCGATGTAGTACCCACAAGCACAGGACGACCTGCTGCTACCAATTCTACAATCTCTTCGATTACAGCATTATATTTTTCACGTTTAGTTTTATAAACGCGGTCCTCCATATCAATACGCGCAATAGGACGGTTTGTAGGAATCACCACAACATCAAGTTTATAGATATCCCAAAATTCGCCAGCTTCGGTCTCCGCTGTACCTGTCATACCTGACAATTTATGATACATACGGAAATAGTTTTGGAGTGTAATAGTTGCAAATGTTTGTGTTGCAGCCTCTACTTTCACGCGCTCTTTTGCCTCAATTGCTTGATGAAGACCATCGCTATAGCGACGACCATCCATGATACGACCTGTTTGTTCATCGACAATCATTACTTTATTGTCCATCACAACATATTGGTCGTCTTTAGCAAAAAGGGTATATGCTTTAAGCAATTGATTTACTGTATGTACACGTTCTGATTTGATTGAATAATCTTGAAGTGCTGCATCTTTCTTCTCTTGACGTTCCTCTTCCGACAATGAAGACTTTTCGATTTCGGCAATCTCAGCGCCCACATCAGGCAATACGAAGAAGTTAGGGTCTTCTGTCGAACGTGTCATCGTATCAATACCCTTATCGGTCAATTCGATAGAATTATGTTTTTCGTCAATAACAAAGAGAAGTGGATCTGTTGCTATATGCATGTGTTTATTATTTTCTTGCATATAGAACTCTTCTGTTTTAATAAGGATTTGTTTGATACCTGGTTCAGAGAGGAATTTAATCAACGCCTTATTTTTAGGCATTGCTTTATATGAACGGAAGAGTGCCAATGCACCTTCTTCGTTAATAGTCTTATCTTCGTTTCCGATTTTAGCACGCGCTTCGGCAAGAAGTTGAGTTGCCATAGTAGATTGTTGTTTTACCAACACTTCAACACGAGGGCAATACTCTTCGAACATTTGATCTTCGCCTTTTGGTACTGGACCAGAGATAATCAATGGAGTACGAGCATCGTCAATCAACACAGAGTCAACCTCATCGACAATAGCATAGTTGTGTTTGCGTTGTACAAGGTCAATTGGCGCAGATGCCATATTGTCACGAAGATAATCGAAACCGAATTCGTTGTTAGTACCAAATGTAATATCGGCATTATAAGCACGACGACGTTCTTCTGAATTAGGACGATGTTTATCGATACAATCAACACTCATTCCATGGAACATATAGAGAGGTCCCATCCATTCCGAGTCACGTTTAGAAAGATAGTCGTTGACAGTAACCACATGCACACCATTACCTGTCAAAGCATTGAGGAATACTGGTAATGTTGCTACAAGAGTTTTACCCTCACCTGTTGCCATTTCGGCAATTTTACCTTTGTGAAGTACCACACCACCAAACAATTGCACATCATAGTGAATCATATTCCACTTGTGCATATTGCCTCCAGCTTCCCACTCATTACGATAGATTGCTTTATCGCCTTCGATTGTTACAAAATCATGTTTGATAGCGAGTTGACGATCAAAGTCATTTGCTATCACTTCGATTGTTTCATTCTCGGTCAAACGACGCGCTGTATCCTTCACTATAGCAAATACCTCTGGCAACACTTTGTCAAGTTCCACTTCAAGTGTGTCAAGTATTTTCTTATCAAGTTCATCTATCTCTTTGTAAAGTTTTTCACGTTTATCAAGTTCAGTATGCTCTACCTCTGAACGAATCTCCTCAATACGAGCACGTTCTTTCTTCACTGCATCTTGCAACTGAGCACGAATAGCAACTGTACGTGCACGCAATTCATCATGTGAAAGTTTTGCTATTGTAGGATAAATCTCTTTTATCTTGTTCACCACAGGCGATACCTCTTTTAAATCGCGTTGTGCTTTATTACCAAATATTTTGGTCAAAAATTCGTTAAAACCCATATTTTTAAGTTGAAAGTTGAGAATTGAGAGTTGAGAGTTGAGAATTGAGAACCGAAGGTCTTTGAGCCTTTGGCGATAAAATTGAGAATTGAGAACCGAAGGTCTTTGAGCCTTTGGCGATAAAATTGAGAGTTGAGAACCGAAGGTCTTTGAGCCTTTGGCGATAAAATTGAGAATTGAGAATTATTCGCTTCGCTCATGATTTTTGCATTTTTCGCCATACGGCTCAAGACCGATGGTTCGTTCGGCAACTGAAGTAAACTTCGTTGCGCTCGCTTATTGCAAAAATTGAGAATTCTAATTACTCAATTACTAATTCCTCATTTCACATTCCTCATTCCTCATTCCTCATTCCTCATTATTTTACTATTTTTGTATTATATCTTGTTCCATCAGCTAAAGTAAGCGATACCACATAAACTCCTTTTGGCATATTTGCTATTGACATTGTAGGACTACCACGAAGTGTTGCTACGGCTTGTCCATTGATATTATAAATTATACCTGATTCGTATTCACCTACGATTTCAAGAACATCTTGATGTACAAAAGCAAAAACTGAACCATTTTCCACATCATCTACAGCAACCTCGTGAGCTCTTACTTGAACTTTTTCGGTATTGTATACATTGAAATCAGTATAACGTTCCTTCACATTTGGTTTTGTCGAATAATTATGAACGAAAGCAACTACGTTGAGATTATTGACATTCCAATTAGGCTGAACTTTTACTGTATATTCTTTTTCAAAACCCTCATTCAAAGTAACTTGATCTCCCCAAACATCTGTTACAATATAACGATTAACATTATGTTGATAATACGGACCTTTCAATTCGCTATTCCAACCAGATTGGCGCTCTGATGCAAGATTATCCTCCGTAACATAAATTGTCAATCGAGGGTCTCCTGCAAGTTCCATAACCGATTTACCTGAAGTTGTAATAGCCAATATAGAATCCACATCATTGAAATCCACACTCAAATCAATCCATGCATACGCAGGCTTTGCAAGCTGAACATCAAGTATATTGTCTAATTTAGTATCTTTGTCTTCAAGCGAAAAAACAACACAACTATCACCACCTTGATACGGATTATGATGACCTTCGGTTTTTGAGAATAATGTACGATCAAGCATTCCAGCAGGAGCAAATGTAGTTGGTATAGCTGCACGATAAAAGTTCTCATAAATTGTATCAGCAGGGACAGTCCATTGGTCTGTAAAAAAAGCAACATGATGTCCTACCTCAATCACTTTGTCGTGACGTCCTACGACAGCTTTTTCTATTTTTTCGTGCCCTTTAGGACAATTTGGACAATTTTCTGTTGAGAAGACCTCCAATAAAACTTTACGCTCAACAATACGTTCTACCGCATTCACATTAAGAACACACACATTATCTTCTGGTGTTAAATCTTCTTCTCCATTCAACTGCAATGCAGTAAATTTCACAGTATATTTTCCTATACTATCAAATAAAAGATCAGCATACACAACACTATCCACAGCAAGATATGGTATCTCGACCTCAATAATTGTAGTATCTTTTTTTCCATTACCATAATCACATTCAAATTCGATAGTCCGAATAGTATCTGCTGCAACATTTTCTACAACAAGAACAAAATCAACAGGCTCATTTATTTCAACATCAATAAAATCTAATTCTGAACTTAAAATAATATCATGGGCAGGAAGATTATCACCTACAACAGTAGCATAAACTGCAATGCCTTTAGTTGCTGTCCATTTTCCTGAAGAACCATTTTTTATAAAGGACTGTACTTGTGAACTATTAGTTACAGCTTGAGATATTGTAGCTTGACTCAACAATTGATAGCCTAAATAAAGAGAATCACCATCCAATACTAATGCCTCATCTAATGCAATATGATTCCAACCAGAAACTAAATTAGCGACATCCAACTCTTTTTCAAACAACGGAACTGAATCCAAATTTTTAGATACAAACACTTTAAGATATGCAACTTTAGCATTTTCATGCTTGTAGAAAGACACCTCTATTAACTCTGCCCCTACCATACTTTTCAAATCTTCAGCAGAAACAAACACAGCTGCTCCGATAGTATCTTTTTGCGCAACTCCCGATTGACGGAATTTATCCTCAAAATTAAGGTTACCAATATACATCTGACGAGCCTGAACTCCAACAACAGCCAAAAGTGCTGATAACGTAAAAATTACTTTAAATAATTTCATAAATAAGTATTTGTTAAAGAAACAAAATATTCCAATATATCAAGTTACAAAGATACAAAAAAAAGTTGAAAGTTGAAAGTTAAAAATTGAAAGTTATTCTTTTGCTTCAAAAATGAAAAATATTAAACTTAACAATGTGATTATCAGCATTACAACAAAAACCACATAACTATTCTGAGCCGTAAGAGCCGTAACAACAGAAAAAATTACCGTACCAATAAGCACAAAAATAAATGTCAAAAGGTTCAAATATGCCATCATCGTACCCAATTTACGACCAATATATGCCCCCTGAACTATCGCTAAACATGGCACTTGAAACATTCCGCCACAAAAAGCAATCAAAAATATCAACATACCCAAAATCCACCCCACTGGCTTAAAAATCAAAACAACAATCAACGCACAAACAACACCCAACAATCCACCTACAATAAAACTTTTTTTATTATGATTTTCAATCATTTTGCCCGTAACACTACACCCTATCGCAATACCCACCGCTGCCATAGCCAATATCACACTCGATGCCGTATTAGACATACACAGAGTACGCGTACAATGCAATACCACATTCATCTGTAACAACCCACCCAACAACCATAACAACGACGCACCAAAAACCGCTTTATTCAACCCATATTGTGATGCAAATCTGTAAGAGTCAATCAAAAACCTAATTGGATTCACACTATTCCTCCCCTGTTTTAGGGGAGATGTCCGAAGGACAGAGGGGGTATCTAAAAAATATTCTTCTTTTATGCCCAAAACAACTGACAATCTCCACCCTATCAATGCCAAAACCACCATCACTAAAGCCACCACCCACCACACATAATGGTCTGATAAATACGCAGCTAACAACGTACCAATCAATATTCCCAAGAATGCCATCATCTCAAACATCCCACTACCAAAAGCCACTCCTCGCTCACCATCTACATCGCGTATAAGTCCGTATTTTGCAGGCGAATAGAGGCAACTCTGCATCCCCATCAACAGTACAGCCAACAACACTACCCACACCGACTCCATCCAAAATCCAACACCTGCCAACACCACTATTGGCAACTCCAATAGTTTCATCAATCTCACAATCTTCTGTTTTTCAAACCTTTCAGCTATCTCTCCCGAATATGGCGAAAGCAGCAAGTATGGCAACACCAATGCCGCACTCACTGCCGATATCAACTGACTTTGCGTCATCCACTCTGGCATAACCCATCCTACTGCAACAAATATAATACAGTGTTTCATGAAGTTATCATTCAACACCCCCACAAAGTTAAGTAAAAATAACTTAAACCATTTCATACAAATAAAAAAAACAAAATAACACAAGAACATTTTGTTCTTATGTTATTTTGTCTTCAAATAATTTATTTCAACAACGAAATACTTCGTTTAACAAAATCTGCCAAATCTTTGCCTTTCAACATATTGTTTGCAAGCAACGCGAGGTCGATTAATTGTTTTACTTTTTCATGACCTGCTGCGAATCGAGCAAATACCGATGTACGTTTTTCGCCCAATTCAGCTATTTGTTTATCGATATTCTTAATCTCTTCTTTCTCTGCTACAGGCACTTCGTCATCTTTCTTGCCTTCATGCGCTTTTTTCAATTCTGCTTTGCGCGCATCAAGCGATTTCATCTCTTCGGCAATAGGTTTGATTTCGCCAGCACATTCAGCCTCTTCTGCAGCCAATACATCTTTCACCAATGGGTGAGCTGTGTTGAGCACAAGCGAATATGAATCAGGCATTTCGCCATAGAACGCCATCATCGGATTGCCTCCATTGCGCGACATCTCTTTCATACGGCGCATAAATTCGTTTTGAGTAATCACGATAGGTGCAGCCTCTTCGCCAAGCGAATCGAGAGTTACGATAAACTCTGTTTTCTCCATTTTTGGCAATTGTGCTTGGAATACCGATGTCAATGCTTGACGTTCATCATCAGTAAGTTCCACTTGTGGAGCATCTGCTTTTTGAATCAATTTGCCCACAACATCGCTATCGACACGCACAAAACGCACTTTCTCGTTCTTTTGTTCCCATTGTCCTACCCAGTGCGAATCCAACTGGCCGTCCATCAACAACACGTCGTAACCCTTAGCCTGAGCTGCCTCGATATAAGAGTGTTGTTCGTCGGCATTTTGTGCATATAGGCAAATTAAATTGCCATCTTTGTCGGTTTGTTCGCCCTTGATCAACTCTTTATATTCTTCAAACGTAAAGAATTTGCCATCAACATTTTTGAACAATGCAAAGTCCTTAGCGCGGTCGTAGAATTTTTCGTCGGTGAGCATACCGAACACGATGAATATCTTCAACGCATCCCATTTTTCTTCGAATTGTGCGCGGTCGTTTTTGAAAATTTCGTTCAAGCGGTCAGCCACTTTTTTAGTAATGTGATTAGAAATTTTCTTCACATTGCCATCGGCTTGGAGGTAAGAACGGCTCACGTTCAACGGAATATCAGGCGAATCCAACACACCATGCAACAATGTCAAATATTCAGGCACAATACCCTCAACCGAGTCAGTTACAAACACTTGATTGCAATACAATTGAATTTTGTTACGTTCGAGATTCACGCCCTCTTTGATGCGTGGGAAATAGAGAATACCTGTCAAATTGAATGGATAATCCACGTTCAAATGGATGTGGAACAATGGGTCTTCGCCGTATGGATACAATTCGCGATAGAATTTATCGTAATCCTCATCTGTCAAATCGGCAGGTTTGCGAGTCCATGCTGGAGTAGTATTATTGATTACGTTAGGCTCGCCAGTTGCCACCTCTTTGCCCTCTTTCCACTCTTTTTTCTCGCCGAACACGATGTTCACTGGCAAGAATTTACAGTATTTGTTCAACAATGTGCTGATGCGACCCTCTTCCAAGAACTCTTTGTTCTCGTCGTCGATGTGAAGTACAATGTCAGTACCACGTTCTGCTTTGTCGCAATCTTCAAGCGTAAACTCAGGCGAACCATCGCACGACCAATGTTGAGCAGGCTCTTCTTTGTATGATTTTGTAAAGATTTCCACCTGTTTAGCCACCATAAATGCTGAGTAGAAACCAAGACCAAAGTGACCAATTATCGCATTTGCATCATCTTTATATTTATCAAGGAATTCAGTTGCGCCCGAAAATGCTATCTGGTTGATATACTTCTCAATCTCCTCAGCAGTCATACCAACACCACGGTCCGAAATCGTAAGCGTACCTTTCTCAGCATCAATCTTCACCTCTACGTTAGTCACTCCCATTTCGCCTTTGAATTCACCCACCGAAGCCAATGTTTTCAACTTCTGAGTAGCATCTACCGCATTCGACACCAATTCACGAAGAAAAATCTCGTGGTCGCTATACAAAAACTTCTTAATCACGGGGAAGATATTATCCGTAGTTACCCCAATAGTTCCTTTTGCCATAATATAGATTTTTAGTAGCGAGTAGCGAGTTTGTAGGGACGTACGGCTCGTACGTCCGCTTAATACTCAGCTCGCTTCGATTTATATCAGTTTGTTTACCTAATAGTCAAGTTGGACCAATTAGCGAAAATATATAGTCAAATATAGTGCCACCATATAAATTCTGCCATAATGTCACTATAAATCAAAAAAAAAGAGACGCAATATATTGCGCCTCTACTTATTTTATAATCAAACCCCTAAAACAATAGATGGAGATATATTCAATTTTAAACTTATTAGGCGAGCAAGAGCAAGACTTGGCTCCGCTTTCCCATTCATAATCTCACTTAAACGCGGAGAACTAATACCGAGCATCGCAGCCACCTTCGTTTGAGTTAGCCCCATTTCATACATACGCAATTTAATAGTAGCAACCAAAGTAGGCTTAGCTATTGGATAGTGTATATCTTCATAATCGGCTACAAGGTCAGAAATAATAGCTAATTCTATATTTTCAGGACTATCTTCTGGCACATTATCTCCCCATGTAAGAGGCAATAACTCCTCAATACGAGCAAGCATTGCTTCATATTCTTTCTGTGTTTTAATTGCTGCCATAGTTATTACAAATTTGAAATATCAGTTATTTTATCATATTCGGCATGAGTACCCACAAAACGGATAAAGACTTGTTGTGGAGTGAATTTAATAACAACCACAAGTCTAAAATCATTTCCCTTAATATTAAAGACATAATGCTGATTGCCTACATAATCAACGGAATTAAACGTATTTCGTATATCAGCAAAATTATGCCAGTCAGCATCTTCAGTTTTTACATACCAATCCTCAAGAGCATCTTTGGCTTGTGGATTTTTTGTATAATACTCGACTAATGTTCGCTTTTTAATTACTCTCATCTCTTATTATTCTTTTCGAGTACAAAGATAATACCATTTTTCCAAATAACCAAATATTTTTCGTAAAATCAGAAAATAAAAAA
>JAZOMI010000111.1:0-9396 GCA_045653825.1 Candidatus Aphodosoma sp.
AATTATTTTTCTAAAAACAACGATAAACTCTTTTTAGTCTATCACTCTATTTTGAGCCTCTTGACGGATTCGAACCAACGACCCCGAGATTACAAATCACGTGCTCTGGCCAACTGAGCTAAAGAGGCAATTTATGAAAAAAGGTAAGCTACCTACATCGCACCGCTACAACCTCCTACCCTTGCTACGGTCAAGTCCTGGGGGAGTTCAAAGGGAGCTGGTCGTGTAGGACTTACCGGATGCAAAGGTACAACTTTTTTACAAATTAACAAGCAAAAATATAATATTTTTCAAAATATTTTTTCACAACATAAATTACAAACTGATAATCAAGAAAATAATCCAAAAACAATTTTCAAAAAAAGCAAAACTTTACCACACAAAAACACACAAACTATATCCTTTGCTAATAAAAATAGCCCCCATGCAGGAGGCTATTTTTCGCAATTTCGGCATTTTTATGTGCAAAAATCAATTATTTTTTAGTCTTTTTAAGCTTAGCTTTCAACTCTTCAATCTCTTGACCTTGGTTATAAATTGTCTTCAACAACGCATTCAATTCTTCATTTTCGATACTTGTTGGGTATTGAGCATTCACACGTTCGATAAAGTCACTAAGCACATTCATATAATTCATAAATGCTTCGTACGGCGATTCGTATGGAATATTTTGCGCCAATACCACACCATTTGAATAATGTTTTGTGGTCATAAAGAAGAAGTGCGAAGTATCTTGCAAGCGTTGCCAATCAACTTTCAACAATGGATCTGAACATAGATGAACACGCTCTGCCAAGTTATAAAGTTTATTTAATGCCTCATTTTGAAGGTCATTGCCACACCATGCACTAATGTCTTTCTCTTCATCGGTCCACGACATTGGATAGAGTGCCGAGAGCGCATCTACAGGTTTGAATGTTTCGACTGTTTTAGATGGTGTTGAGAATGTAATACCTTTTTCGATTGCGTGATATGGCAATGCTCTGAAGAATTCGAAAATACCCGATTCGCGACTATTCAATTGTCCGAGTGCTTCGTAACCCAAGAAGATATTAAACACCTCTTCTTCGGCTGGCGATGCATTGACCCAATCGATGAATTTTTCGGCTGTAAGTGGATATTCACACCATCCCCATTGTGAAAAACGATAGTTGATATCGTCGCTCAATTTGCTATCGCGCACAAGCAATTTGGCTTTTGGATTGGCAATGCTTGAATATACATAGTGCGAACTCTTCCATCCCATTACGTGTTTTGCATCTTCAATCATAATGGTTTTATAGCCCATACGATAGACTTTATCTGCAATTTCGTCGCTAAACAAAAGTGCTGTATTAGCAAATACAGTCGGACGTTTACCAAACAACTCTTGAATTTTGTCAGATTGCATTTTCACTTGCATTTCAAATTCATCGTCGTTGTAAAGAGCTGACAATGAGTGACCATAAGGCGTTGCCAAAAACTCTACGCTACCTGTTTTTGCCAATTCTTGGAAACTCTCAATTACTTCTGGTGCATATTGCTCAAATTGTTCTAAGGCAAGACCTGAGATAGAAAACGATACACGGAAACGACCGTTTGAACTCTTAATCATATCAAGCAACATACGATTTGCTTCAAGATACGATTGTTCAACAGCTGAAGCCATAGCTGACTCATTCGCATAGTCGTCATAATAATAGTGGTCGTTGCCTATTTCAAAGAAACGATAACGTTTAAGATTGTATCTTTGATGAACACGGAAACAGAGATTTATTGTTTTCATATATTAGAATTTTAGCAACGAGTAGCGAGGCATGAGACTTTCTCGCTATCTCGTTTTTAATTATTAATTATTCACTTTTTATTATCTACCTAATACTTTGTCGTAGATTGCACGAACTTTTTGACCTGCATATTCCCAACGAATCTTGTCAATTTCGGCTAATCCGTTTTCGCGCAATGACTTATACATAGCAGGATATTTAACGATAGCATGTATATAGTCGGCCATTGCGTCGATATCCCAATAGTCTGTTTTAATTGCGTGATCGAGAATTTCCGCACAACCCGATTGTTTAGAGATGATACTTGGTGTACCACATTGCATTGCTTCGAGAGGTGAGATACCAAATGGTTCTGACACAGAAGGCATCATATAAACGTCGCTCTCTGCCAACATTTCGTATACATTGCGACCTTTCAAGAAACCTGTAAAATGGAATTTATCTGCAATGCCTTTTTTTGCTGCAAGACGCACCATTTTGTCCATCATATCGCCACTACCTGCCATCACAAAACGCACTCCATCAGTCGACGCCAACACACGAGACGCTACTTCTACAAAGTATTCTGGACCCTTTTGCATCGTAATACGACCCAAGAATGTAATTACTTTGTCTTTACGCTCTGATTTATGCAATTCATCCACAAAATCCAATGGTTCTACGGCATTATGCACGGTTGTCACCTTAGCTGGATCTTGATAATATTTTTCAATTACTGTTTGACGTGTCAAATTAGACACTGTAATGATATGGTCGGCTGCATCCATACCCTCTTTTTCGATGCGATAAACATCAGGGTTAACATTACCACGACTACGGTCATAGTCTGTTGCATGCACATGGATAACCATCGGTTTGCCACTAATGCGTTTTGCAAAAATACCTGCAGGATAAGTCAACCAGTCGTGCGAGTGAATGATATCAAAGTCGAGAGAGTGTGCCAACACACTTGCCACTGCTTCATAGTTACCTATCTCTTCAAGAAGGTTATCTGGATAACGTCCTGAGAATTGAATACAACCTAATTCATTCGTACCTATACGACTGAAATTATATTTAATACCGTTACGGAAATGATAATATGTATCAGGATGCAAAAACGATCCTATGCGGTTGTTCACAAAATCCCAATCTACATCGCGCCATACCACTGGCACTGTGTTGGCACCAATTATACGAAGAAATGATTGATCCTCATCGCCCCATGGTTTTGGTATAACAAAAGTGATATCCATATCTGGTTGCATGCTCATACCACGAGTCAAACCAAAACTCGCAGTACCCAAGCCACCTAAAATATGCGGTGGAAATTCCCACCCAAACATTAATGCTTTCATTTTATCAATTCATAATTCACAATTCATAATTAATAATTAATCATTGCGAATAATTTATTACTTTAAGGTTATTTTTTCACATTTATTTTGCATCTAACATCTCACAATGAGCTTTATGAATTATAGACGATGCTCGAAGCACCTCGGCTATCGACATTGCAAAACTCATTGCTCCATGACCACGGAATGGTGGATTGCCATCATATAACTCCGATAACGAACCGAGCGTAAGTTCTTTCATCTCTGGCTCGAAACCTGCCATCATACGCATCACAAACGACAAACCACTCATTTTGTAAACTTTGAGATAAGCCTCTACGAATGCTGCCGTTGTCCATGGCCAAATTGGTCCGTTATGGTAATTACGGTCTCGTTCAAGTTCTCCTCCAATATATTCTGGGCGATACATACCACTCTTAGGACTTATACTGCGCAAACCTTTCACTGTCAACAACTCTCGAGTAACAATATCAACTACCGATTTTTGTTGTTTACGATCCAATGCCGAATATGGCAACGACACTGCAAACAACATATTTGGACGAACCTCTACGTTGCAATAATCTCCATCTATATAGTCATACAAGTATGTGCCATTCCAGAACTTAGCAACTAACGAATTACCCGAAAGACCTGCTTGATAGTCAAACAAATCTGCCTGATTTTCATTCTTTTGCTCTGTTGCCAATTCTGCAGCAAATTTCAATGCATTATACCACAACGCATTGATTTCTACCACATAACCCGTACGAGGAGTTATCGGCCATCCATTCTCAACAGCATTCATCCATGTCGCAGGTCGCTCCTTGCCGTTAGTAAACAACAAACCATTGTCATGCACCTTCAAATTAGGATGTTGTTGACGACGAATATAACTAATTATATCGTACACCAAATTACCATAACGCTCTGCCGCCACATCAACACCCATTATCAAAGCATATTGTTGTATTGCCCAAACTGCCCACAACAAAACATCTGGAGCATCAACCTCTGCCAAACGAGTAGTTGCGCGCTCTGCATTCATAAACTCACGCAAAGCCACTTCTCCTCTAGTCATAATCTCATCAAACATTTTGGCATGACCAGCATACAATGTTGCACCTGGCAACGCAATAAATTGGTCGCGAGCACGATAACCAAACCAAGGATAACCTGCCAACAAATACGTACCATCCGAACATCTATTATAGAACTGCTCGGCCGACACTTTCAAACACGACAAAAAATCCTCTCGCACAATATGTTTAGCCTTCTCATCATCAAACAAACGCTTCATCCTACGCGACGACATCTCCGACGTGCCAGCTGTAAATATCACTGTCTCTCCTTTCTTGATAGACAACTCGAAATATCCCGGAACAAACAAATCTTCTTTAAACGCATAACCTCGCTCTGCCTCTTTCGAATACTCTACCCCATCATACCAATTTGGTTCCGACACCCACTGCATTTGCTTATTTGTTTGCATAACCAATTCAGGATAACCCTCATACATGCAAAATGCCACACCATTATCACCTTCGCGATAATCAGTGCGTGCCTTATCATTCTTCTCTGTCAACTTATTCACACTACGGAATGCAAGAAACGGACGCAAACGCAACGTGGTAGCCGAGTGCGCCTCCAAAAGCGTATAAGCAACCATAATACGATTCTCTCCCTCTACAATAATACGCTCTTTTTGCAATATCATACCGCCAATACGATAAATCGTAGTCGACACCGCACCCAAGCGAAACTCGCGAATATACTTATGCCCTCGTGGGCTATAATAATCGCCTGCGTATTTATGCAATCCAATATTAAACTCTGCCCCATGCTGTATCAATGTCTCATCGCATGAAGACAACAAAACATGATTGCCTCCGAGATTTTCTACCGGAACAACCAACAATCCATGATACTTTCTTGTGTTACAATCAACAATTGTACCACTTGAATAGGCCCCTGCACGATTCGTGCGCAAAATCTCTTTGTCCAACGACTTCTCGAGATTAGTCATCACTAGCCTGTCAAATCTCAAATAATCCATATATAGTTTAAGGTTATAAATTCCTAACAATCAAGACTTATCACTCTTTCTCTCTAATTCGCACATTAAATCACTCACAACAGTTTTTTTAATTATGAATTAGGATTTATGATTTATATAAATTTCGCCCTAAAGTTACAACTTTTTTCCTAATCTACAAACTTTTTTGTGATTTTTATAATAATTTAACAACTAAAACCCTCTTCAACCAAAAAATTCCACATCAAAAAACACCCTCTAAAATACAATAACCCCCTCCCTACATTAAATATACTATACAGCAACCTGCAAGCAACCTTCACCCTACCTTCAAAACCCTCTCTAAAATACAATAAGCCCCCCTTTTTTCTCTCTCCAAAACTAAAAAAATCTTCAAAGTTCTTGCCTTATTAAAATATTTTATCTAACTTTGCACTCATATTTCAAGACAATGGTTTGCCCATAGGGCAACTAAGAGGGAATCAGGTGAAAGTCCTGAACAGTCCCGCTGCTGTAACTCTTTTCGAGTGAGAAATTCACACTCAGTATAACAAAATAAACCACTGAATTAGAGGCGCGAGTTTAAGTCTCCACTCAACAATTTGGGAAGGTATGTTCATACTAATAAAAGACAAGTCAGAAGACCTGCCATTTGTCCGCTTATGTTTAATCCGTGCTTCGAGGAAAGGCACTAACATAAAAATCATTAATGAACAACTCCCATCTTTTTCGTCATATCGCGTGCGTGCTTATATTATATATGAGCTCCATTGTTGCATTCGCTCAAGACGGAAAAATTCGCATAATAGAGGAAAAAGACACGAGCACCGTTCATTCTCTCGACGAAGTAGTCGTCACCACTTCCACCTCAACCAAAGAAACCCGCGCCACTGCCCCCCTACAAATACTCTCTGGCGAAGCTCTCGAAGGCTTAAATGCCATTCAAGTTGCCGATGCTGTAAAGCACTTTAGTGGCGTAATGGTGAAGGACTATGGTGGCATTGGCGGACTAAAAACCGTGTCGGTCCGCAGTTTAGGTGCAAGCCACACTGCCGTAAACTATGATGGAATCGCCGTGAGCGATGCCCAAAACGGCCAAATCGACATTAGCCGTTTCTCGCTCGACAATATAGATATGTTGTCGCTCTCCAACGGACAAAGCGACCAAATTTTCCAACCTGCCCGACAATATGCCTCTGCCGCAGTGCTCAACATCACCACTATGGCTCCTCGCTTCGACAACCGCCCGGTCAACGGAAAGGTTATGATGAAATCCGGCTCTTTCGGACTCATAAATCCATCGCTACACATTGCTGGCAAGTTAAACGAATATCTATCTATGACGGCAAGCGGCGAATGGATGTCTGCCCACGGACGCTACCCCTACCTAATGCATTATGGCACTCAAGCCAACGATAGCACCTCTATCGAAATCCGTCAAAACACCGACGTGCAGAATCTTCGCGCCGAAGCTGCTCTATATGGCTCCGACTCTGTCCAAAATGGCTATCTCAAAGGCTACTACTACCAATCCGAACGTGGTCTGCCCGGCGCCACAATTTTCTATAACACACAAAATTTCAGTAGTCAACGCATCTGGGATCGCTCGGCATTCCTTCAAGGGCACTACGAGCGCAATTTTGCCAACATCGTATCTCTCCAACTCAATGCTAAATACAACTACTCCTTCACCCACTATCTCGACCCTATGTATCTCGGCTCTGAAGGCAAAGACGAAAACCGATATTCTCAAAACGAATATTATCTAAGTGGCGCAGTCATTTACCGACCTATTAGTGGTTTATCATTCAACCTATCGCAAGACGGCATCATCAACACATTATCCGCTGATTTAGACAACTTTACATCTCCAACTCGCTACACATCACTCACTGCCGTAGCCGGCAAATATGTCAACAATTGGATTATGGCAACCGCTAGTGTACTGATGACTGCAACAAAAGATGTGATGGCCGACCATAGCAAAGGACTACAACGATTCAAGGCTTCGCCATACGCTAGTCTATCCTTCAAACCATTCTCTAACACCGATTTCCGCATACGCCTTTTTTATAAAAACATATTCCGTCTGCCTACTTTCAACGACCTCTACTATGGCAAAGTTGGCAATCGAGATTTATTGCCCGAAACCACCAATCAATACAACATCGGGCTCACATTCCAACGCTCTATCACCGAATATATTCCTATGTTGGCTTTAAGTTGCGACATATATCACAACGATGTGCGCAACAAAATCGTAGCCTACCCTACTAAGAATATCTACACGTGGACTATGCTCAACTACGGACGCGTTTCAATTACTGGGTTAGACTTTACAGGCGACATTGAGATTGCTCCATGCAAAGAAGTACAAATAACTCTCGGTGCCACATACACCTACAATCGTGCGCTTAATGTAACCAACCCCACCGACCGCGACTATCGCCACCAAATTCCCTACACCCCTCACATATCTGGTTCAGGCAAGGCTGGCATCAAAACACCTTGGTTTACACTCAATTACTCTTTGGTATGGAGCGGACATCGCTATGCCGTTAATCAAAACTATGCCGAAAATCGCGTCGAAGGCTATTTCGACCACAGCCTATCGGCAAGCCACGAATTCTCACTCCGCCACGACCACAAACTTGGCATAAATCTCGAATGCCTCAACCTCACAAACATAAACTACTGCGTTGTGCGCTATTTCCCTATGCCTGGTCGCAGTTGGCGTGGAACTATCTATTGGAAATTCTAAGATGAAAAACTACATTATAATACTGATTTCTATACTCTTCGTAAGTTGCAACGATATGTACGACGTGCCACGCGAACCCGTGTGGAACGACACTACCGAAACAACTCAACTATTGGTGCTTAGCGAAGGTCTATTCAATATGAACAATAGCACTTTAGCCAAAGTCAACTTACAGACTGGCGATATTGACTACGACTACTTTAAGAGCGTCAATGGTCGTGGATTAGGCGACACCGGCAACGATATGAAACTATATGGTTCAAAGATTTACATCACTGTAAACATCTCAAGCCAATTAGAAGTGTTGGACGCAAACACCTATAAATCAATCAAACGAATACCTCTTTTCAATCAAGATGGCGTAGCGCGCCAACCTCGATACGTAACTTTCTATCAAAACAAAGCCTACGTCAGCTGCTTCGATGGTTGGGTGGCTCGCATCGACACTGCTTCATTAGAAATAGACGCTTGGGCGCAATGTGGCAACAATCCCGACCATCTCGTCGTATGCAACAACAAACTCTACATCAGCAACTCTGGCGGACTCGACAACCCTTTCTACGACAACAGCGTAAGTGTAGTCGACTTAGATAGTTTTAAAGAAATACGTCGCATCAAAGTGGGCGTAAATCCTGGCTCTATTGCTGCCGATAGCGAAGGTGATGTGTATGTAATCACTCGTGGCGACTACGACAATGAGGACTACACTCTCCACAAAATAGACTCCGAAATAGATACCGTTGTCGAAAGTTTCACCTCTATTCACCCACTCAAAATGATCATACACAACGACCTAGCATATATGTATAGTTTCAACTACAAGAGTGGCGAACAATGGATTAAGGTATTCGACTGCCTTACCGACCAGGTTGTAAACGAGAACTTTATCACCGATGGCACTAAAATACAAACGCCTTTTAGCCTAACCATCAATCCCCAAAATGGCGATTTATACATCACCGAAGCATACAACTATGTACTCTGGGGCGATGTGCTCTGCTTCAACCGCAACGGACAACTCAAATTCCGCCTCAACGAAATAGGTCTAAACCCTAATTCTGTGATAATACGATAATTGAAAAGAGATTTTGTTATTATGTCTACTAAAATAAATAAAACTATGAAACACTCAATTACTGCATTATTATGCTCATTATTTACTACCTTTTGTTTTGCTGAAAACAAAGTATCGGTAATTGAATACTGCCCTGCTCCAGGACAATTTGTGAACACATTGCCTATCATCGAATCTGAGGACGATGTACTTCAAAAAGCACAACAAAACCTCGAACGTGGTTCTATGATTAGCCTCGGTGCTTTCGGTGGCTATATGGTGACTGAATTCGACCGCCCTCTTGCCAATGCCGAAGGCTACGACCTCATTATCCTTGGCAATGCCTTTGCCACAAGCGCCGAACCGGGCATAGTAATGGTCAGCCGCGATGCTAACCAAAACGGCATTGCCGACGACCGCTGGTACGAAATAGCAGGTAGCGAATATGCCCGCTCAACCCAAAA
>JAZOMI010000112.1:0-7024 GCA_045653825.1 Candidatus Aphodosoma sp.
TTCGCTTTCAAGATTTCGTCAATGTCAATTTTAAATCGTTTATTTTCCATAAAATGTTTTTAAGAGACATGAAGACAAGAGAACATGATTTTTTTCTTGTTATCCTGTCTTCCTGTCTGAAAATTATTTTAGTATCATTAATACTCGTTTGAGGGATGAGATGAAGTAGTCGATTTCGGCTTTTGTATTGTAGAATGCAAAAGAGGCGCGTGCTGTGCCTGGTATGCCATACCAATCGACGAGTGGTTCGGCGCAGTGGTGACCTGTGCGGATGGCGATGCCGAGTTTGTCAAGCATCATACCTATGTCATAAGGGTGGACACCATCAACCACAAACGATAATACACCACTTTTCTCTTTAGCTTCGCCGATGATGTGTATGCCTTCAATCTCTTTTATCTTTTCAGTAGCGTATGCAAGTAGTTCATGCTCATAATCAGCAATTTCTTTCATGCCGATTGCAGAGATATAGTCTAATGCTGTAGCCAAAGCGCAACTGCCTACATAGTCAGGAGTCCCAGCTTCGTATTTATAAGGTAGTTTGTTGTAAGTTGTTTTTTCGAATCGCACAGTTTCAATCATCTCTCCACCACCCATAAATGGAGGCATAGCATCTAATATCTCGCGCTTGCCATACAACACGCCAATGCCGTTAGGAGCATAGACTTTATGACCTGAAAAAGCATAGAAATCGGCATCAAGTTCCACTACGTTCACGGGAATATGGGCAATGGCTTGAGCCCCGTCAATCAACACTTTAGCACCATACTTATGTGCTATACGTATGATTTCAGCAACGGGATTGACTGTGCCTAATACATTGCTCACATGCGCTATAGACACAATCTTAGTGCGCTCACTGAGTAATGCTTCGAATTCTGATAAAATAAGTTCGCCATGCTCGTTGATAGGTGCAATACGCAACACTGCTCCTGTGCGCTCGCAAGCCATTTGCCACGGCACGATGTTAGAGTGGTGCTCCATTGTGGAGATGAGTATCTCATCGCCTTCGCGGCATATTTGGTCTGCCAATGTGCGAGCAACGAGATTGACACTCTCGGTAGTGCCACAAGTGAAAAGAATTTCATCTTTCGAGCGAGCACCGATAAAGTCAGCTACGCGTTGACGTGCTGTTTCGTGTGCTTCAGTTGCCACTCCGCTCAAATAGTGTACTCCACGATGTATGTTAGAGTTTTCCGATGTATAAGAATGTACAATTCTATCAATCACACACTGAGGTTTTTGTGTAGTAGCCCCATTATCAAAATAAACCAATGGTTTACCATGCACTTCGCGCGCAAGTATCGGAAAGTCTTTACGTATATTCTCTATATCAAGCATATATAGTAATTATTATTCAGCTTCTTCTATCTTGTTTTCGTCAGATTTCTTTTTATATTTTTCATGAATCAAGGCATAGAACATAACACCTATTGCAATCCAAACGAGCAAAATAACACGACTTTGGAAAGACAAATAGCCTGGCATACCTGGAATAATCAATAGCGACAAGAAGAACAACGAAATAATGCAACCAATAAAGCCAATCCAAGCCTGTGTTTTGTGATTGTGGCGGATAGCCCAAATAGCAGCCGATGCAGTAGTGTATGCAAACACGATTGCAGCACCAACCGATGTCATATCAACAATCCAGTTCAATACCTCGCGACCAAACCAAGGAGCAAACAAACTGAGTACCATTACAAACAAAATAGCATTGCGAGGTGTGCCGTGTTTAACGCCCAATTTGCCGAATGTTGATGGCAATGCACCATCTTGAGCCATAGCGTACATGAGGCGTGATGTAGAGATATAGAATGCGTTCATACCCGAAATTACGGCGCAGAACATGGCAATACCCAACAACGACAAACCAATAACACCTAATTTCATTTTAACCACATAACCAGTAGCCCAAATTTGGTTGTTGCTTTTCAAATATACAAGCATCTCTTCCCACGACATGCCATCTTGGAAACCTAATGCAGTGATAGTATTTACGGATACGTATAGCAATGCTGCGATAGAGATTGCCAACACCATTATGCGAGTAGATTTTTTGTGATTAAAGTTGTATTCTTCAGCCGATTGAGGGATACAGTCGAAACCTATAAAAGCCCATGGAGCCATAGCAACGATAGCAAATACGCCTTTCCACCAGTTTTGACCTTGTGGCAATGCAGGTGCAAGGTTGCCCCAATCAGGACCTTGAGTCAATATCAAGAATGTAACCATGAATATGCCAGCTACCAAAGTCAATGCGATAGTAGTTTGTGTCCAAGCGGCTTGTTTGATGCCACGGATGTTTACAATTGCCATTAATATGATAAATAATGATGCTACAAGCACTTCGCCTGCATATACATCCCATCCTGCTACTTGATATAGGTGACCAACTTGAATGATACCAGGGAACAAATAGCGGCTAATCATACCTAAAGCAGTAGCATTAAGAGGAATCAAACTCCAGTAAGCCAATATCATACCCCATCCGCAGATGAAGGCATTGGTTTTACCCATTGTCTTTTTTGTATAGATAAATTCGCCACCGCTAAGTGGGAATTTGCGTATTAAATATCCATAGCTCAAAGCAATAACTAAGATGAGTGAAGCACCAATAGCCATACCTAAGGCAGTGCCAAGTGGACCTGCTTTTGGCAAAAATGCGTTGCCTGGGAGTACAAAGCATCCCCAACCAATAATAGCACCTAGTGCAAGTCCCCATACGTCAATCGGACGCATTGCGCGTTTTAATTGACCTTGTTGTTCTTTTTGTGTCATAACAAAATTGGTTTTAAGTAGTTACTAGTTATTTTTTTATTCCTTATTCCCTGTTCCTTATTTACGGCATCCTGCACATTGCATAGGTTCGCCATGTAAGCGTTTTTCGATGAGTAGATGCAATCTGTCGCTCAATGCTGGAAGTTCAATATTTTCTAATACCTCTGCCGAGAATGCTTGGAGGAGTAAAAGTCGTGCTTCTTTAAGACCAATGCCGCGTTGTTGCATGTAGAATAATGCGTTTTGGTCGAGCATACCAGTTGTGGCTCCGTGTCCACATTTCACATCGTCGGCATAAATTTCGAGTTGTGGACGACCCAATGCGCGAGCTTTTTCCGACAAACAGATGTTGCGATTTGTCTGATGCGACACTGTTTTTTGTGCGCCTGGGTCAACTACTATGCGTCCGCTGAAGCCTCCCTCTGCCTCATCGTCGAGAATGTATTTATACAACTCTTCGCTTCGGCAATTGCCTTTGTGGTGGCGGATGATGGTGTAGTTATCGCAACGTTGTTGTTTGTCAATCAATAACATACCGCCTAACCATGTCTCAGCACCTTCGCCATTGAGGTCTATCTCTATATGGTTGCGTGTTGCGCCATTCATCAATCCAAATGTGCTGAATTTCACAACACTATCTTTTCCTTGTGCTACAGCATAGCGACGCAAGTTTGCCATTTTTTCGTGAGTGCTCTCCATTGAACAATAGTTTAATTTCGCACCTTCGCCTACATATATTTCAGCAATACGTGAAGCAAAATATTCGGCATTATCCATTGAGTGGTCGCAGTCGATGATTTGCAATGAGGCATTAGCTTCCAATACGATAAGGTTGCGATTTACGCCCATAAGAGCCTGCCCAGCACGCATCATATTTACTATTTGCAATGGCATTTGGCACTCTATGCCACGAGGTATATAAACAAAAAGTCCGTCTTGCACCAACATTGAGTTGAGCATGACGAACGCATCTTTTTTGTCGTTAAGTATTGTGTTATAATATTTTGTAATTAAATTTTTATATGCTTCTGATGCATATTTCATTGAGCACGCAAAAGCACCATTGCCAAGGTCGATTTCTGTATCGCCCATCCATACATCGTTCACGATAGGAGCAACAGTTGCTTTAATACCTGGTACTGCGCAACGGAACATATCTTCTGCTTTTAAACCGAATGTTAATCGGTTGATATTCACACCCCAATCTGTTTTCAACGCATCAAATAACGGACAATAGAGGTATTCTTCTGTCTTACGTGTAGGAAATTTGGCATTCTCCAAATTTTTAGCCATATCATCGCGTCCGACATTGAATATCGAAGCCGATTTAGCCTTAATCTGTTCGCCAACCTCCTTATATAAATCTATAAATTGTTTTGTCATTTGATTATAAAATTTTAGTCTTTACTCCCTATTCCTTATTCCCTATTTCTAATCCAGTCGTAACCCTTCTCTTCTAACTCTAAAGCCAATTCTTTTGGACCTGACATCACGATTTTACCATCCACCAAAACATCTACAATATCTGGTACGATATAATCCAAAAGTCGTTGATAGTGAGTGATTACGATAGATGCATTTTCTGGAGTTTTCAACAAATTCACGCCATTTGCAACGATACGCAATGCGTCAATATCCAAACCTGAGTCAGTTTCGTCAAGAATAGCCAAACGTGGTTCGAGCATAGCCATTTGGAATATTTCGTTACGTTTTTTCTCACCGCCCGAAAAACCTTCGTTCACAGCACGATTAGCCAATTTGCTATCTAATTCAACCAATTGACGTTTTTCGCGCATAAGTTTCAAGAAATCGCCTGACGACAAAGCCTCCATACCACGATGTTTGCGTTGTTCGTTCACTGCTGCACGCATAAAATTCACCATACTAACCCCTGGAATTTCGACAGGATATTGGAAACTCATGAATACGCCTTCACGAGCGCGCACTTCTGGTGGCATTGCTAAAAGGTCCTTACCATAGAAAGTGATTGAACCACTTGTCACTGTGTATGCAGGGTGTCCCGACAATACGTTGCTCAATGTACTTTTACCAGCACCATTTGGGCCCATAATGGCATGCACTTCTCCGGGTTTCACTGTCAAATTCAACCCTTTCAATATCTCTTTGCCTGCAATTGAGGCATGCAAATCTTTAATTTCTAACATATTATATTTATTTTGTTTTTATTTAAAATGGAAGTATTCTATATGAGGCAAATACCAAAAACCACACTATGAATAGCACATTTGCCACTTTACTTTGGTTTGTGCTGAAATACAGACTAAAACACATGATTGCAAACATTCCAGGTATAGCAATTAATTGTGTAAATTCTGCTCTAAATATCACTACCCATACCACAGAGAGCCAAAATCCCCAATTGATGAGCGAAAAGTTCAATCGTGTATTTAGTTTGTAGTTGCTTGGTCTAAAGTAGTAACTTACAAATGTAAAGGCAACCATTCCTATCGTGAAAATTGCAATTATTATATCGCTTTTGGTTATTTCAATAGCATTTTTTGGAGATATAGCCACAAATAGTTCTATATATTTTGTCAATATTTCCAACGAATCGAACAACCAAAACAAAGAACCAGCAATTATGCATAAAGTGGCTATCCCTAACAAAATACTGAAAAACACACGACCATTTATGACCCTAAATATCACCATACCAAGCACAAACAATAGCGACAACCAAATGTATGTAGGTTCAAATAATGAGGCAATACCCATCATTAATACGATGTTGAAACCTGCTGCTATTTGCGATTCGAAGTGATACATATATATCAATTGTTTAACCGCAAAAATAAACAATACTGCAGCTATATAACTCTCATCAAAAGGTTGAATATAACCAATGCAACTTGCCATTATCATGCCTATGGTTAGTGGCATAGATGAGCGTACTGGTATTATTTGCAGTTGATTACACAAGAACATTAACCACAGCATCAATCCCATCATTGCCAAGAATCCCAATATTCTCGACCACATTATTGGCAACGACCACATTACAAAGTGTTTCATAAATAATGTGGACACAAATTCCGATTTTTTTTCTTCTTTTTGTGTTGATTTATAGTTGTTTAATGCAGATGTGTTCTTTTGGTCTTCTGTTGTAGACAAACTATCATTTGATGCCAAAACTATTTGTTGGTTAATCTCTGATAATGAATCGTTTTGTAGCGCACTAATGTCTAAATTCAACGTATTTCCATAAAGAGATGGACTTTGTAATATGTCGGTCGATTCTAAATTATCTGTAGTATAAGTTAAAGTCTCTGTATTTGAAAAACTCTCCTCTATCTGAATAATATCTTTTTCCTGTGTTTTTACTTGTTGCGTATTGAACAAAAACCACAATAATCCACTTACAACCACACTGATAGCAATATTTGCTACACTTGGTTGTGTGAAAAACTTTGTGATATTTATTCGTGCAGGTCTCATATTATTTTTATTCCTCTCCTGTTTTATGGGAGGTGCCGAAGGTGGAGGGGTTAAATATTTTGTTGATATGCGGGACACTCAAGCCCGCATATCAGTAGTTAAGTCATAATTCCGAATGGCAATTGTGCATTTTGCATTGTGAATTGTGCATTATTTCAATCCGCGACCAATAAGCATTGCTTCTGGATTTGGCTCTGCACCACGGAAGTCGCGATACAATTTCATAGGGTCTTCAGTGCCACCTTTTTCGAGCAATGTGCGGAATTTTTGTGCTGTTTCTTGGTCGAAGATACCTTTTTCTTTGAACAATGCGTAAGCATCTTTATCTAATACTTCTGCCCACAAATAGCTATAGTAACCAGCGCTATAACCGCCAGCCCAGATGTGGTTGAAGTAAGTTGTACGATAACGAGGAGCGATTTCAGGAATCAAACCAATTTTGTCCATCATCTCTTTTTCAAATGCGATAGGGTCAGTGATGCCTTCTACCGATTTGAGGTCGTGCCAGTTCATATCGAGGATAGCTGCTGCAGTCAATTCTGTAGTCATAAATCCTTGATTGAATGTAGATGAAGCATTGATTTTTTCGATAATTTCGTTAGGAATCAATTCGCCTGTTTGATAGTGTTTTGCATACATAGCAAGTACTTCTGGTTCGAATGCCCAGTTTTCCATGATTTGTGATGGCAACTCAACGAAGTCGCGTGCTACGTTAGTACCGCTTACAGATACATAGTTAGCTTTTGCCAACAAACCGTGCAAGCCGTGACCGAATTCGTGGAACATT
>JAZOMI010000113.1:0-7025 GCA_045653825.1 Candidatus Aphodosoma sp.
AAAATAAAAACGAGGCGAAGCCGAGTAAAGTCTTGTTACTCGTTACTCGCTACTAATAGTCTTAAAAAAGATGAAAAACGAAATTCACGAAGAATGCGGTGTATTTGGTGTATGGGGTGTGAAAGATGCCGCTAATCTTGCTTATTATGGACTCCACGCATTGCAACATCGTGGCCAAGAGGCTTGCGGTATCGTCTGCGTCGATGAGAATAAGCAACACAACCGCGTCAAAGGCGAAGGTCTTGTCACCGAGGTGTTCAATGCCAAAAATCTCGTCAACCTCAAAGGCGAATACGCCATTGCCCATGTGCGCTATGCCACAGCTGGTGGTGCAGGCATCGAGAATGTGCAACCATTCCTTTTCCGTCATCATACAGGCAATTTTGCACTTGCTCACAACGGTAACCTCGTCAATTCACGCGAGTTGGCTCGCTATCTCGAGCACAAAGGCAGTCTTTTCCAATCAACATCCGATAGCGAATTGCTCGCCCACTTGATTAAGAAAGACAACAACACAAAACACCGTATCCACAATATCATCGATGCACTCAACATGATTGAGGGAGCCTTTGCATTCCTCATTCTCAGCGACAAACGTCTCTATTGCGCTCGTGACAAATATGGCTTGCGTCCTTTGTCTATCGGTAAATTGAATGGCGGTTATGTGGTTAGTTCTGAGACTTGCGCTCTTGATGTAGTAGGTGCCGAATTTGTACGTGATGTAGAGCCAGGCGAAATTGTTGTGATTGATGCCGACGGACTCCACTCGTTCACCTATTCTCACTTCAAACGCCACTATATGTGCGCAATGGAGTATGTCTATTTCGCTCGTCCTGATAGCGATATCGAAGGTTGCAACGTGCATGCCTATCGTAAAGAGTCGGGTCGCATCCTCTATCGTGAATGTCCTGTCGATGCTGATATTGTTATTGGTGTGCCAGATTCAAGTCTTAGTGCAGCCATCGGTTATGCCGAAGAGAGTGGTATCCCTTACGAGATGGGTTTGATTAAGAACAAATATATCGGTCGTACATTCATTCAACCAAGTCAAGAGTTGCGCGAGAAAGGCGTGCGTATGAAACTCTCGGCAGTGCGCTCAATTGTCAAAGGCAAACGCGTAGTTATGATCGACGACTCTATCGTGCGAGGCACCACATCGCGCCGCATTGTCAATCTCCTCAAAGAGGCAGGAGCCGTAGAGGTCCACGTTCGCATTGCGTCGCCACCATATTGCCATCCATGTTATTATGGAGTCGACACAGCCACCTACGAAGAGTTGATTTCATCACGCATGTCGGTCGACGAATTGTGCCAAAAAATCGGAGCCGATTCATTGAAATTCCTCTCAGTCGAAGGACTCTACAAGAGTGGTCGTCGCTCAGAGCTCTGTACAGCTTGCTTCTCAGGTAAATATCCAACATCTCTTTATGGCGAAAAAATAAAGTGATAAGTGAGAGTGGAGACAAAGTTTTCTTTAAGTTAAAAAAATAAAATATTATTACTAAATTTAATGAAAAATTTCAAAATTATGAAAAAAATTTCTCTTTTAATGACAATGTTAGCATTGTTTGTTATTATCTTTTCTGCATGTGAGCCAAACTCGGATCCAGATCAAAAACCAAATGTAGAAGATAAAATTGATATTGATGTTGAATCTGCAACAATTTTTACAAGTGCATTGTTTTATAATTATGGTCCGCAAGCAGCTGTAATATTTCCTTCGTTTAGTTGTTTTTACTTTCAAGGATTATCTGGAGATGTGACATACGATCCAAAAACTAGTAAATGTACAGGTAATGGCTATTTAGTTCAAATAAATCAAGCATTTGCTTTTGTTGAAAATTGTATGCCTATTACTAAGGATTATGCTCCTTTTGAATTAACATCTGATGGTTATATTAAGGAATTATTTCCTGGTGCATCGGGTGATGTTTTTGTGTTTGAAGTTGTTGATGGTGTATATGATGAAAATCAAGCTCTTAGCACTCGTGATTTTAAAGCTCAAATTATAGAAAACAATGGTGTTGTTAAATTTGCTTTGGAGGGCACATTCAATGGAGAAAAACGTACTTTCTATTTTGAAGGTCAACCTCAATTATACGATAAATCTGGATTTGTACGTGATGTAGAGTCAGAAGGCCCTAAATGTGAAAAAAAGGAAACTTATGTTAGTGCAGATGTCATTTATTATGGCGAAACAGGAATTCTTCCTCTTAATGTAATTGAAATTGTTTTGGTTAATGCAAATAATACAGCTTTTGCTAATTTATACTGTTATGGTTCTTTAGATGAAGTAGAAAATGTATATGGAAAGTATACTGTTTCTTCAAAACATGAAGTTGGAACTATGGCTAAAGGTCCTGGTATTTATGTTGCAGAAGGAGAGGCTTATGCATATCCATCTTTCTTAGCACGTAATTATTCTGAAACTAGTGCAGATTATTATGTTGTTGAAAGTGGTTCTATTTCTATTGAAGAGGGTAAAATCTCATTTGATTTGACTTCATTGAATGGTTCTAAATTAACTACTGTTTATGAGGGAAAAATTAATGTTAAACCTTATGAAGCGGATCAAGCACCTAAAAAAGCTCCAGCTGTGAAAAATGTTTTGAATGCAACTACATATAAATTTGCTCCTTATATTATTTTTTAATTGATTTGATATAATAATTGAGTAGGGACTGAGTTAAAATTAGTATTTTGACTCGGTCTCTTTTTTTATGTATATGAGGGTTTCGTGTGAGGCGGAGATGCAATAAAATTGGTGTTTTTTCGTTTGAAAATGTGGAGGTTTGGTATTTTGTTGAATGGATTTTTTTTTGTAAATTTGTAAGTTATGTGTGGTGCGTTGTGTGTGGTGGATAATTGTTTGAATAATAGTAATTTATAGTTTATTATGATTGAATATATTAAGGGTGAAATTACGGATTTGACTCCGACGTATTGTGTTTTGGAGACAAATGGTGTTGGTTATATGTTAAATGTGTCGCTTGTGACGTATCAGGAGTTGCAAGGGCAGTCGGCTGCGAGATTGTATGTTTATGAGAATATACGAGAGGATGCGCATGTGTTGTATGGCTTTTGGACTAAGGCGGAGAGGGATTTGTTTTTGTTGTTGATTTCGGTGAGTGGTGTGGGGGCTGCTACGGCGAGAATGATTTTGTCGAGTTTTACGGTGGCGGAGTTGCAGGAGATAATTGCAACGGGCAATGTGAATGCGATTAAGTCGGTGAAGGGTATTGGTTTGAAGTCGGCGCAAAGGATTATTGTGGATTTGAAAGACAAAGTTGAGTTAGGAGTTAGGAGTGAGGAGTTAGGAGTGGGGAATGTGTCGTCGTTGGCGAATAATGAGAATATGGAAGAGGCTGTGGCAGCGTTGGTTGCGTTGGGATTCCAAAAGGCTGCGTCGGTGAAGGTGGTTGAGAAGTTGATGAAGGAGGATGCTACGATGGCGGTGGGTAAGATTGTGAAGAAGGCACTTTCGATGATGTAATGAGGAATGAGGAGTTAGGAATGAGGAATTAAGAATTAAGAATTAAGAATTAATCCCTCTAACCTAATTGTTAATTGTTAATTTTTAATTTTTAATTATTTATTAAATATTAGATATCGTGAATTATTTTCAGAAGATAGTTGTTTTGTTGTTTTGCTTCGGGTTGGTGCTTGGGGTGATTGAGCCGTTGTGGGCTATTGGGCAAGATGTTGTAACGGGTGATGAGGTGCCTTACTATAATGTTGAGGCTCATACGGATTATATGTATGACCCTGTGCCTGCGCCAGAATCGGCGATGCGTGTAAAGCAGTTAGGAGTTAGGAGTGAGGAGTTAGGAGTGAATGGTGGAGTTAGTGAGGATGCTCCAATGGATTTGAAGGATCCATCGAATGTTGAGACTAAGATAGAGTATGATACGGAGACGGGAAATTATATTGTACGCACTATGATGGGCGATGAGGAGTTGGTTTCGGCATTTACGTTGACGCCTGATGAGTATAAGCAGATGTCGCTTAGAAAGGCGATGGGGCAGTATTGGGCAGAGAAGAATAAGAAAGCGGCTGAAAACTATGAAGATAAGTTTAATATTACGGATATGAAATTCTCGCTTGGTCCAGCAGAGAAGTTGTTTGGACCTGGTGGAGTGCAAGTTAAGACACAAGGTTCGGCAGAATTGACATTCGGTATTAAGCATAATAATGTGCAAAATTATTCGTTGGCTGAGCGTTTGAGAAAGACTACGACGTTTGATTTTGATGAAAATATACAGTTGAGCGTGAATGCAACGGTGGGTGATAAGATTGGATTTACGATGAATTATAACACTGAGGCTACGTTTGATTTTGACCAACAGTTGTTGAAGTTGAATTATCAAGGTAAAGAGGATGAGATAATTAAGAGCATAGATTTGGGTAATGTGAGTTTGCCATTGAACTCGTCGCTGATAAAGGGTAATTCAGCGTTGTTTGGTTTGAAGACAGAGTTGCAATTTGGAAAGTTGAGTATTACGGCAGTGGCATCGCAACAACAATCGGAGACAAAACATGTGAACTCGAAAGGAGGATCGCAGTTGATGGATTTTGAAGTTGGGATAGATAATTATGATGAGAATAAGCACTTTTTCTTGGCTCATTATTTTAGGGATACGTATGACCAAAATATGTCGAAATTGCCACATATTATGTCAGGTGTAACGATTACGCGTTGTGAGGTTTGGGTAACAAATAAGAGGGGAAACTTTGAGCAAGCGCGTAATATTGTGGCATTTATGGACTTGGCAGAAGGTGTGAGAGTGGATAATAATCATTGGAATACATACGGAGTGATGCAACCAGATAATGCAGCGAACTCGTTGTATAATGAAGTGAAGGCATTGGATGGGGTGCGCGATATACAGATGTGTAATTCGATATTAGATGTAGCATACAATATGTATGATATTTTTGGTGGTCAGGATTATGAAAAGATAGAGAGTGCGCGCAGATTGGAATCGTCGGAATATACGTTGAATTCGCAGTTAGGATTTATTTCGTTGCGTCAGGCGTTGAACAATGATGAAGTGTTGGCTGTAGCATTCGAATATACATATAATGGTAAGACATATCAAGTAGGTGAATTTTCGACAGATGGAATAGATGCACCAAAGGCATTGATTGTGAAATTGTTGAAAGGAACAGCCACTTCGCCACAGACAGCATTATGGGATTTGATGATGAAAAACGTCTATTATCTTGGTGGTAATCAGGTGCAACAGGAGAAATTCAAATTGAATATTCAGTATAAGAATGATTCGAGCGGTGTTTATGTGAATTATATACCAGAGGGAGCGATAAAGAATCAGTTGTTGGTGAAAGTGATGAATTTAGACCGTTTGGATTCGCGTAATGAGCCGATACCAGATGGACAATTTGACTTTGTAGAAGGTTATACAGTTTATGCCTCTACGGGTCGTGTGATATTCCCTGTAGTAGAGCCATTTGGCGAACATTTGCGGAAAATGATAGGAAATGATGCAGTGGCAGATAGGTATTGTTTCCAAGAGTTGTATGACTCTACTAAGATAGTGGCTCAGGAGTTGACAGAGAAGAACAAATTTAGATTGGCTGGTAAATATCAAGCAAGTTCTGGAAGTGTGATACGGTTGAATGCAATGAATGTTCCGAGAGGTTCGGTTGTAGTAACAGCAGGAGGTCAGACATTGACCGAGAATGTGGACTATACAGTCGATTACACGATGGGAACAGTGACGATATTGAATCAGGCAATATTGTCGTCGGGCAATAATATTGACGTTCAGTTGGAGAGTCAAAGCATGTTTAACATGCAACGGAAGACATTGGTAGGGGCGCATGCAGAGTATGCCTTCACGAAAGATTTTTCTATAGGTGGTACGATTATGCACCTCAGTGAGATGCCTTTAGTCGTGAAAACAGAGATGGGCTCGGAGCCGATAGCTAATACCTTGTGGGGATTGAATGCGGCATATAGAGGTGATGTGGCATGGTTGACAAAAGGTATAGATGCGATACCAGGAATCAATGCGACAGCACCATCTAACGTAGTATTTAATGCAGAATTTGCACACATGATACCAGGTCATAAGAAGGTAGATAATAACCCTGGTTATGCTTATCTTGATGATTTTGAGAGCACAGAGACAACAATAGATTTGCGTTATCCATATTATTGGAATTTGGCATCAACGCCATCGGATCCTACGTCAGGAGCATTATTCCCAGAAGCAATTAAGACTAATAATACAGAATATGGAATGAACCGTGCATTGTTCAACTGGTTTACGGTTGATAATACGGTATTTAATCGTTCTAATTCGCAAACTCCAGAGCATATTCGTAGAAATAAAGACTTGCAAAGTAACCACTTAACACGTGAAGTGAAAGAGCAAGAATTGTTCCCTAATCGTGATGCAATATTAGGGCAATCGTCATATTTGCCAGTGTTGAACGTAAGTTTTTATCCTACTGAACGCGGACCATATAACTTAGATTTGAATGTTAATCCATTGACAGGAGAGTTGTTGAATCCAGAGAAGAGATGGGGTGGTATGATGCGTAAGATAGAGACATCAGATTTTGAAACTGCTAATATCGAGTATTTGGAATTTTGGATGATGGACCCATTTGTTTATGATACAATAGGTGTGCATGAGGGTGGTGATTTGTATTTCAACTTAGGAGATATTAGTGAGGATATATTGAAAGATGGTAAGAAGTTTTTTGAAAATGGATTGCCAAATAATGGAGATTCGACCGCAACAGACCGTACTGTGTGGGGACGTGTGCCACGTATTCAATCTACGGTATTGGCATTTGATGGGGACTTGAATGCGCGTCAATATCAGGATGTTGGTTACGACGGTTTGCGTTCGGAAGATGAATTTGAATTTAATACATACAAGAAATTTGTAGAAGACTTGAAAGGTGTATTGTCGCAATTGGCAATAGATGAGTTGATGAAAGACAAATTCTCAGCATTGAACGACCCAGCTGGTGATGATTATCACCACTATCGT
>JAZOMI010000114.1:0-23202 GCA_045653825.1 Candidatus Aphodosoma sp.
GCCAGTAAAATACTTCAAAACGATGTATGAATGATTGACTGACTAAATATGCCCCTACACCAGATTCGAATATGTGCCCCCATGATTTGCCATTAAGAATTGCTTGTTCGAATGTTTCTGACAAATAAGCTATTTTCAACGCATTGTTGTAAACATGAAATTTTGGCACACTTGCTCGACGACGAGCCATGTCAGCACTATACTTCTGAACACCACGCAACAAACCACTCTCATCTAACAAATTAATATATCCAGACAATGTAACCGTATTACCTGCATCTTGAAGTTCTCCGAGCATTTTAGTCAATGACAACAATTGACCTGAATAGGCTGCACCTAATTCAAATGTTTGACGTAATAAGGCTGGTTTGGCAATAGGTGTATCCATCAATATATCTTTATTGATAGTGGCATCTATTATTGAAGACTGCACATATTGTAAATATCGATCTGGATCATTAATCAACGTTGCAGCTCCAGGATAACCACCATAAAATAAATATTGATTTAATGTAAAACCAAAACAATCTTTCATCTCTTGATAACTCCAATGCGTCATACGTATCTCCTCAAATCGTCCAGCAAGAGATTCCGACAACCCTCGCTCTAACATCACACGACTACTACCCAACAAAAGAACCTTAATATCAATGTCATTGAAAGTATCACTATCCCACTCTTTTTTTACAATTTCACTCCAATTCGTAATTTTTTGTACTTCATCAATCACTAAAATAATAGAATTAAGGTTTTTAGCCTCCTTTATGGTTCTAACCGCGTTCCAACATTCAGCAATCCAAGTTCCATCAGAACTCGGAACATTATCTGCAGAAAAATGTTGAAATGGTAAATCCAAATCCTTTAAAACTTGCTTTACAACAGTAGTTTTACCCACTTGTCGTGGTCCCATTACTACTTGAATGAAACGTCTTGGCTCTTCAAGCCTACTTTTAATTATCTGATAATCTGCTCTTTTATACATAATATCACATTTTACTCAGTCCATTGAGTAATTTTACTCAGTCCATTGAGTAATTTTACTCACCGCAAAGGTACAAAAAAATTTTCAATCAACAAATATGGATTGAAGTTTTTGTTTCAATCATATCTTTTCTAAAAGTTTTTTATTACCTTTGCAATCACAAAAAATATATTGGAAATGTATCACAAAATATTAAAGGAGAATTGGGGTTATGATGATTTCCGACCTTTGCAATTAGATATTATCGAAAGCATCGGGGCGGGAAAAGATACGCTTGCTATATTGCCTACGGGAGGTGGTAAGTCGTTGACTTATCAGGTGCCGGCATTGGCGATGGAGGGGATGGCGCTGATAGTGTCGCCTCTGATTGCACTGATGGTGGACCAAATACAGAACTTGAAGAAACGAGGTGTGCGTGCTGAAGTGATACATGCAGGGATGAGTCGCGACCGCGTGTTCAATATACTCGAACAAGCTCAATATGGTGCTTTCAAAATGCTGTATGTGGCGCCGGAACGGTTGCAGTCGGACTTGTTTCTCAAACGCCTACAATTCCTCAAACTGAGCTTTATTGCTGTTGACGAAGCACACTGTATATCGGAATGGGGGTATGATTTCCGTCCGTCGTACTTAAAAATTGCTGAACTACGGGAGATGTATCCTGATGTACCTATATTGGCTTTGACGGCGTCAGCTACACCTGATGTGGTGACTGACATAAAAGATAAACTCGCTTTCCGTACGCCAAGCAACATGTTTCAGGCGAGTGTCGAACGTCACAATCTTTGCTATGTGGTGCGCATGACGGATAATAAAGATTCTCAATTATTTAAGATACTAAACTCGGTTGTTGGCTCGACAATTATATATACTCGTACGCGCGATGGTGCTGAAAAGGTGGCTAAAATGTTGCAGTCGATGGAGTTTTCGGCGAATTACTATCACGCAGGACTTGAGTCGAAAGAGCGTAAAGAGCGACAGAACCAATGGATGTCGGGGGAGACTCGTATTCTTTGCGCAACAAATGCTTTTGGTATGGGTATCGACAAGGCAGATGTGAGATTGGTGATTCACTACGACATACCCGATGCGCTTGAGGCTTATTATCAAGAGGCTGGTCGCGCTGGGCGGGATGGTCAGAAGTCATATGCCGTACTGCTCACTACGCCATCTTCGGTAGAACAATTAGTACGCCGACACGAAAAGGTGTTCCCACCGAAAGAGTATGTAAGGGCGGTGTATCAACATCTTGCCAACTATTATGTAATAGGCGAAGGGTCAGGCGAAGGGGCTGTGTATCCGTTCAAATTAGAGGAGTTTTGCCATACTTGTAGGTTGTCGTATTCAATGGCGCAAGGGGCATTGAATATTTTGCAATGGGCAGGCTACATCACACTAACCGAAGAGATGGAGAGTCCAAGTAAGTTGAAAGTGATTATGCACCCATCGAAACTCTACGAGTGGCGCATGGAGCACCCCGAAAAAGATCATATATTGGAAACTATACTCCGCAGTTACACAGGTTTGTTTACTGATGCAAAACACATAAACGAAGACCGCATTGCCATCATGGCTCAATCGTCGCGCGAGGAGGTGTATGCTTATTTGATATGGTTGCATCGTGTGGGTGTTGTGCAATATGTGCCTTTCAAACGCACGCCACTACTGATTTATAATACTGACCGCCAGGATGCTGACACGCTATATATACCGCCAGTGGCATACGAAAATCGAATAGACCGCATGTATTCAAGACTTGTTTCTATTTATGAATACGCAACAAAAGATACTTGCCGTTCGGTGCTATTGGCTCGATATTTTGGTCAATCAGACACTCAATCTTGTGGACATTGCGATGTTTGCATAGCAAACAAAAAAAGAGGTTAACTTAATTAGTTAACCTCTTTCTTTTTATATTACATATCCATTAGATACCACCTTTAAACAATTTGCTTGGAGATACTTTTGTAACCTTACCCCATTTAGATTGAATAGCTTTAAGATTGATAGCTTTAGGGTCACCAATAATTACGATTGTAACTGGTTTGCCTTTAACATTCTTTTCATAGAAAGCTTTGATATCTTCATAAGTAAGATTATCAATAGCTGGCATATTTACTTTAGCTGGGTCGTCAGTGTAACCAAGTTTTTTCCATGCTTCAAACACTTGACTCTTAGAACGCATACCTGGTTTAGCTGTCAACGCTGATTGGTGAAGGAATGTACGGATGTTTTTCATACGTTCTGCTTCATTTTCAGGAGCTGGCATATCTGACAAAAGTCCCATGAATACATCAACTGCATCAGCTACTTTATCACCTTGTGTACCTACAAAACCAAAGAGGTAAGAATCTTTACCAGGAAGTTCTCCTTGAGAAAGGCTACCATAAGCAGTGTAAGCCATTGAACGTTTTTCGCGAATTTCGTTCATTACGAGACCGCTGAAACCACCTGAGAAATATTGGTTAAATGCATCGTAACCTACATCTTCTTTGATATCGTATGGGTTAGAGTTCGCATAGAAGTAAACTTTTGCTTGTTGAACTTTGCTATCAGCCAAGAAAATAACATTTGTTTTGTCATATGTTTTACGTGCGTGATAGTGTGGAGAATTTGTGTCCATCATACGCTCTTTCATTGGAATAGCGTTCATTGATTTAGCTACTTCGTCGATTGGTTTTTGTCCGCAATAGTGAATATCTACTGCATAACCAAATGCTTCTTGGATTGTAGTAGTAAGGTTAGTTTTGTTAACCAAATAACTTTCAATCAAATTACCTTCAGGATCGACAGAATATTTATAAAGTTCTTCCATAGGGATACGGTCAATGTAGTGAGAGTGTTCACCATAAAGAACATATTGAAGAAGAGCGTTAGCTACTACATTTGAATTACGTTTTTCTGAATAACGACTCCAGTATGCGTTAGAAACCACCGATTTGATTTGTTTATCGTCGAGGTTAGGCATCATCACGTGTTTTGAAAGAAGTGCAAGGATAGCATCCAAGTTTTCTTCTTTACCAGATACTGTGATGTAGAAGTAGCTGTCAGATACACTAAAACCAAATGTTGCACCAAGTTCAGAATATTTACGACGAAGTGCTTGTGCATCATCGTTAGGCATCATACCAGATGTATTCATCAAAGATGCAGCATATTGAAGTTTAGGCATTTCGTGAGTACCAACACCATATTTCAATGTAAGTGAGAATACATTGTTTTTAGTATTAGGAGCATAGAACAATTTTACGTTTTTGTAGAGTTCACGTTCTGTTACATCTGCAAAGTTGTTGAATACTTCAACTTGTGGAGTTACTGGGATTTGTTTGAATTCTTTAGCGTATGGAGTCTCTACACCTTTAGGTGGGTCGAGAGGTTTAATAGCTGGTTTAGCCAATTTATTTTTCTTAGGATCGCCTTCTGTGATTTCGAGAGTCATGTGTTTTGCATCTGCAGGAAGGTATTGATTGATTACGCGAACAATATCTGCTTTTGTTACAGCAGCAATAGCTTTATCCTCTTCGAGATATTCGTTCATACCCAAACCAAATGCAAATGCGTATGTTACCATATTTACTTTTGCGTCAGTTGATTCGAATTGAGTTGTATAACCTTGCAACAATTGATCTTTCACTGATTTGAACAACCAATCAGGAATTGTTTGTTCGTTACGAAGTTTATCAATCTCTTTTGTTATATAACGTTGAGTTTGACCAAAAGTTTCGAATGTACGTTGTGCTACATCGTAGTAAGGCACACCTACCACCATGATACGTCCAGCTTCGCGACGTGCATCAAGCGAAACGTATGCAGTTGACAATGTGTTATCAAGCATCAATTTATCAAGAAGACCTGTGCTATGTCCGTTGTTCAAAAGTTGTAATGCCATAGTAAGAGCCAACTCATCTTTGTCTCCTTTTTTCAAACCTGGATATACCCAATACACCATTGGAGAATAACCCAATTTTGCTTTGAATTTTTCGTTATTTTCAAATTTTGTGTCTTCAAATTTTGCACGTGCAGGCAATTCTTTTGGTTGAAGACGACCAAATTTTTCAGCGATGAGAGGTTTAGCTGCTTCAGCATCAAAATTACCAACAAGCATCAAACACATGTTGTTAGGCACATACCATGTTTGGAAGAATTCGATAAGTTTTGAAAGCGAAGGGTTTTTCAAGTGATGTTGATAACCAATAACATCGCGTTCATAAGGAGTACCTTTATAGATGTTACCAAACAAGAATTGACGTTGGTGAGTGCCAAGTTCATCTTGATACATATTAAACTCTTCATATACGTTTTCAAGCTCAGCTTGGAATGAACGGAACACTGGATTCAAAAGACGCTCAGAGTTGAGCTCCAACCATTTTTCCAATGCACCTGCTGGGAATGAATTGAAATAAGCAGTAAGATCGTATGAAGTGAAAGCATTCAAATTGTCACCACCATAACCCTCTGTAAGATTAGAGAAATCGTTAGTTGCACCATATTGAGCTGCTTCAAGCGATACTTCATTGATTTTTTTAATCAATTCAAGACGTTTTGCCTCGTCTGTTTCTGCATTGAATTCATTGTAAAGTGCAATGATTTGTTCGTAAAGAGGTTTCTCTTTTTCCCAATCGATAGCACCAATTTTGTCTGTACCTTTGAACAACATGTGTTCAAGATAGTGAGCAAGACCCGAATAATCAGATGGTTCATCTACCGCACCTGCACGACAAACTACACGTCCGTGCACGTCAGTTGCATCTTTGTCTTCCCAAAGAAATACAGTTAAGCCATTATCAAGCTTATACTCTTGCAAACCACGACCATAATTGATCGTTTGAGCAAAAATACTTGCAGTTGCCACCAAAAGCACTACAAGTGTAGAAAAAATTTTGTTTTTCATATTCAAATTTTAGAGTTGTGATTATTTTCTTTTACATAAAAGCCTATAATTTACAGCCTATTACAATACAGTAAACTCTAACCGTAAATTATTGAATTTTAATTTGCAAATTAACAAATAAATTTTCATTCAACCAAATTTTTTACCATTTTTCGATTAAAAAATCCCCCATAAAAAGAGAGCAACCTCCACAAAAACACATAAAAAGTATATTTTTCTTGTCTAGTTTTCAGAAAAAATGTAAATTTGCAAACTATCAAAACAAATTGGCTAACTCCGAATTGTCCCTATGTTAGAATCTCTATTACATTACATCTGGTTCAACCGACTACACTTCGAAGAACAACAAACTCTTCTCGGCGAACGCGTGCGCATCATATCTCCAGGCATACCCAATACCAATGCTGGTCCCGATGCATTCAATGCCAAAGTCGAAATCGATGGTCGCCTTTGGGCTGGCAATGTGGAGTTTCACGTCCGTGCTACCGATTGGCACCGCCACAACCACGACAATCATCCCGAATACGATAATATCATCCTCCACGTAGTTTTTGAGGCTGACGAACAGATATTTACGCAATCCAACAACCCTATCCCAACCATTGCTCTCAACTACCCCAAATCCATTCTCAACGGCTATCAACTCCTAATGCAAGAGCATCAATTCTGCCCTGTCCGTTTCTCCGAAATCGACTCCTTCCGCCTCAACCAATGGATTGACCGCCTACTACTCGAACGCCTACAATCCAAAACCGAACGCATATCTCAAATCCTACAATCCAACCAAAACAATTGGGAACAATCCTTTTATGTCACTCTCTGTCGAGCTTTCGGCTTCGGAGTCAATAGCGATGCAATGCAACAAGTAGCACAATCACTGCCACTTAACGTCATCATGCACCACCGCGACTCGCTACAGCAAATCGAAGCCCTACTACTCGGACAAGCTGGCTTCCTCTGCCAGCCCGAATCGTTCACCGAGCCCGAAGAACTACTTTGGCTTCGAGAATACCAATTCTTAAGCAACAAATTCTCTCTCAAACCCACCGAAGGCGTATATTTCAAATTCCTCCGCATGCGCCCAGCCTCTTTCCCAACCATACGCCTCGCCCAATTCGCAGCACTACTCCACCTCAACGAACACCTATTCAGTCGCACCCTCAACAATCTCAACATAAAGGCTCTACGCGAAATATTCTCTATCAAAGCATCTCCTTATTGGCAAAATCACTATCGCCTCGGATCACGCACCGAACAGCATGGTTGCCAACTCTCCACATCTAGCATCGACCTACTGATTATCAATACCGTTGTACCATTTCTTTTTCTCTATGCGCAAATCAGTCAAGACATTGACCTACAAGAGAAAACACTCAACCTACTTCACCAACTCCGTGCCGAGCGCAACCACAAAACCGAGAAATTCACCTCTGCCCAATTTCCTTGCCCCGACGCCTACACCTCACAAGCCCTCATCCAACTCCACGACAACTACTGCCTCCGCAAAGACTGCCTCCGCTGCCAAATCGCCCACCAATATCTCAAAACAAACAGATAAAAATCAATACCCCACAACATTATGCCGACGAAAAAAGCAACAGACAATACATGCTCTTCGACCTATTTTTGTCTTACTGGATTAAACAACGATTTTAATAAAAAATAAGGGGATGCACCACAAAAATGCATCCCCTTATTTTATAGATATTTAATCTGTATAATTATTTCGCTCTAGTCATTACAAGACTCTACGTACGCTACGAAGTTTTTCCATATAAAACTTAGGCTAATATACCAACCTCATGTGATTCGTTATTAAAAAACATCACATAATAAATCGGAATATAGGTAATGCCTTTTTGTGTATAAACTTTCTGAGCATTTGAAAGCACATACGCACGCTTAATATTATACTCTTCTATTGAAAGAAATTTGTTTAAGGCACTATGAATTGTATAGTCTTTTCCTGATTTTACTTCTATCGGAATATTGCTCAAATTATCAACATCATCAATCAAAAAATCGACTTCTCCATTCTTTTTATTATCATAATAATAGAGATTGTAGCCATGGGCTTTCAACTCTTGTGCTACCACAGTTTCATATATCGCACCCAAATTGACACTATTGATGTCTGACATAATAGCATTTATATTATTACGATAAAATATTCCCGATAAAATTCCAACATCATTGATATATAATTTCAACAAATTTTTACCACTATTTTCAACTAATGGATAGGAAGGTTTGCTTATTGCTTTGACTTCGAGAGATACCCCAGATGAGATTAAATAGTCGAATTCATCTAAATAATCATCTGCTCTTTTCCATTTTTTGTCTTCAATGTCCTTTATAACGACACGCTTTTTTTTGTTCTCTAAATTAGATGGAATCATATTGAAAATACGACGTATTTTCAGTTTTTTATTGTTTTCTTCTTCATATTTCGTTGCATCTACATTGTATAATTGATATATCTCTTGCTGAATTGCACGAAATTCTACAACATTTCGATTGTTGATGTAATTTTCAACAGCTTGAGGCAACCCACCAACTAAAAGATATTTTTTGAAAAAATCCAACATCTTATTATGCATAGAATCAGAAAGAGGTAGATTGTTTAGAAAACTATCCCGCATCATCTCAATTACATTTTCACCAACTCCATTTGCATACAAAAACTCCTCAAAATCCATAGGATACATTTGCTCTATAGTCAGACTGCCAATTGGAATTGATGAGGTACTTTTAAGTGCTATACCGAGCTGCGAACCACTAGCTATATATGTAAATCTCCCTTCTTGCATCAAAAATTTGACAAGTGTAAGTAAATGGTCATACGCTTGTATCTCATCAATAAAAACAAGGGTAGATGCTTTGTCTTGCATCTTATCACCAGCAACAGTACTGAGTGCCATATAAAAATCTTTTGTCGTTTTTGCTTCGGCAAAAATATGTTCCCCAACTTTATCTTCCTCCATATTTATCTCGATATAATTAGGAAACATACGCTGACCAACCATACGAATTATATATGATTTACCAATTTGTCGAGCGCCATTAATGAGTAACATTCTATTAGAATTAGAAATAAAATAATCTTCTATTCGTTTCGCAATCTTTCGGTACAACATATTTTTTTGATTACCATTATGTTTAACGCTGCAAAGATAACACTTTTTTTTGATTTAGGTGCGTTTTCCTATAAAAATAACATCAAAAAAGGTGCATTTTCCCATAAAAGCACCTCCCCAAAAGGTGCGTTTTCCTATTTTCCCCTAATTTTATAGCAATTGGATAACCGACGACGCTGACAAAAAAGGCAACAGACAATACATGCTATCCAACCTATTTTTGTCTTACTGGATTAAACAACGATTTTAATTTGATTAAAAATAAAAAAACTTCATTTTGCGTTTGTAAAATGAAGTTTTTTATATCCTTACATCATAATATAGACACAATATATTGCGTCTCCAAAAATAAAAATTCTACCCCCTACCTAACAGTAACCCACAAATAAACTGCACCAAAGGAACCTACATCTACCAAAAAATCGGTAAGACCCATAAAAGCCTCACCGATTTTCGTATATGTACAGTGCAATTTATCAAGGGCATACTGGACGAATAGATAAACCCATAAATCGCACCTGAGTAGTTGGGCCGATCGTATTTTTATTCAAAGATAAAAAAGTGGCCCCAGATGGATATGTATCAAGAGAACTAGACCAATACCTACCTTCTTCACCCACACTAGAAAAACTAGCAAAAAAATGGCCCGCAAAAGGTAGAAAAATACAACGATCTGTATAACCTTCTACTTTAGAGGTCACCAAAAATCCACCTATACCATTCTTAACAGTTTTAGACCAAGTGCATTTACTAAGAAGTTCATATTGTTCTTCTTTAGTTGGTATACGCCATTTACCTCCCCAATTTACATGCGCTGCATCATCTTCTGGTTCGAGAATAATTTTATTATCTATAAAATCATTATTACCATAATAACTATTAGTATTATATTTAGTTAAAGTATTTTCATAACCATTACAATATTTATATGTAGTCCAATCATAATTTTCTTTTTGACATGTTTCTCCCCAAGCAAAATAATTACCACATTCTTCTGGATTATTTGCTCCAATATTACAAGTTGCCCATTTTACACTTAAGCCAAGATTAATATATTCATGATTAAATTCTAAACCTGAGGCTTTTATAATAATATCACATCTCTTCGTCAAAGTCCCAGCTTGCGCTGTAATAAATACCTTTCCTCCTTCAATTGCTTCTACGATACCATCATTTACTATAGCAATCGTCGTATCACTTGATGTCCAAATTACTTTTGAATTAGAAAACGGCAACGTTATTGCAATAATCGTATCCTTATCTCCTATATTATTCAAAAAAATAGTATCTTTATCCAACTCCAATGAATTAACCAAATTATCAATCACAGTTTGATCAAAGTCTGAAGTTGAGTTATTCCCTCTCGGTACAATCAAAACACTACCATCCGTCAATGTGAAATATACATTATTTTCATCGTATGTAACACTCGTAAACATACTATCACCATCATTTCCTGTATCACCTTTATCACCCTTATCTCCTTTCTTGCCATCTTCACCTACTGCTTTTCCTAATTCAACCCAAGTTGCTCCATTATCATACGACACATACCAATAGCCATTTTCAATTTTTAATTGAGGAGTTACACCGTCTTTACCATCTACACCAGGTTTACCATCTTGTCCATTTTGACCATCTTTCCCGTCTTCTCCATCTACACCATCTTTTCCGTCTGCCCCATCCTTGCCATCACGGCCAGTCACACGTATTTTATTTCCCTCAGCATCAAGCAACCATTCACCATTCAATGTCCAATAATAAACACCATCCACATCTTTTGCCACACCCAAAATAGGAGTATAACCATCCTTACCATCTATGCCATTAGCACCATTCTGACCATCTTTTCCATCCTCACCATTATAAATAGTAATCGGCTCATGTTTACCAAACATAATTGTATAACCAATCACTTCACCACCTTTCTCAATTGGCACAATGCCTGTAATAAAATCATTTTCTTGAATCACAGATACAATCGTTTGCAATGCAGAGATATTTGTATTCATCTCTTTACACAACTCTTCCAATTTAGTAACACGAGAATCCAAATCCTCAATAGAATCCCAAAGTTTGTCATGACAAGCAGTAAACAACATAACCACTACCGCCAACATAAAAAACTTAATCTTTTTCATAATCAATTTTATTTAAACAGTTAATAAATAGACACAAAAAAAGCGAGAACTTAACTTTCTCGCTACTAATAGGTGTTTGGCGTAACCTTGACTATACGAATAAGTTAAGCTCACGCCGTTATATACACAAAACGTGAGCACTTTTCAACTTATTCCTTCATAGTCTAAAATAGTCGCCAAACTTTATTAGTAGAAGAAATGAGCAAAAATGCTATACTTTATAACCCGAGAACGCTACTCGGAGGAGGTGCTATTGCAATGCTAGTTAGGCATACTCTCTTTGCTACTACGGACGCTCGAGCCGAGCGTCCCTACAGTTATGAGATGCACCTCCTATATGTTACCGCAAAGGTAAACATTATTTTTCAAACACACAAGTGTTTCAAGTAAAACAAGCATCACCCAAATCAATGAGTGATGCTTTTGATTATAATTGATTTAACAAAAATGCCATATATATTGGCAATGTGAGAATATTATTTGTACGACCTATGTTATAATTACCTAATTTAATAGCAGAATCGATATGATACTTTTCGGGATGCTGTAATATTGTTTTAAGTGATTTAGCATTACCGGTATTTGACTTACATTCAACCAATGTGCATTTACCTTTGTATCGCATTACAAAGTCAATTTCTAAACCACTCTCTTTTTGATAATAATATAGTTTTTTACCCATTTTACCAAATATGTCAGCTAATAGGTTTTCATATATTGCTCCTTTATAAGTAAGCAAATTACCTGATAAAATATCACCTTGAGTACCTTCGTCTAACATGCTTACAAACAAACCCGTGTCGGCAGTATAAATCTTAAAGCAATCCTGCACTGCATTTCCACTTAATGATAGTTCTGGCATCTGCAAATTATAACAGCGTTGGATTATACCTGCATCTTCAATCCATTGTAATGAACCTATATACTCTTTACTTCGTCCTCCCTTGCGAACAATAGAATAAGTGAATTTTTTGTTGTCACGACTAAGCTGTCGTGGAATAGAATTAAAGCATTCTCGTATACGTGATTTATCTTCACTACGAGCATATTTTACCATATCATCACGATATTCGTCTAAAATGTTTTTTTGGACTTGTATAACTCGATTTATGTCGTGTGTAGAGAAGAAAGTCTTAACAGCTTCAGGCATTCCTCCAACAACAACATATTCTAATAATAACTGTCGTAAACGTTGATGAATGGCTTCTACAATTGGAGTTTCGTTCTCTAATGATTTTGACAAATAGTCTATTACTTCACTTGAAATATCATTTGCCCATAACCACTCTTCAAAATCCATTGGATACATATCGATAATTGTTTCTGCCCCAACTGGGATAGTTGCATTATTATCAAGATTGGTTAATTCGCTATTTTTATATCCACTTACACCTAATAGAGACCCGGTACAGATAACATCATAGCGACCATCACGCATAAAAAATTTCAACGAAGCTCGTGCTCGAGGACAATTTTGAATCTCATCAAGAACTAAACAAGTATTATGAGGCACAAATCTACTACCTGGTAGAGATGCAGATATCATCATTGTAAGATAATCTACCTCTAATGAACCATTAAACAATGCGCATAAGTGTTCTTGCTCATGAAAATCTATATAAACAACATTGCTATATTGACTTTTTGCAAAGGCCAAAACAGAACTTGTTTTGCCACATTGGCGACATCCTTTTATAACTAATGGCTTGTGATTTTTATCTTTTTTCCAATTTAACAAGACACCCTCAATTTTCCTTTTGTACATACATTATTAATTATTAGTAGTTTATCTATTGTTTTTACATTTTTCCAAGCGACTTTATAGTGGTATATTACATTTTTCCAAGTGACTTTATACCCAAACAACACATTTTTCCAAGCGACTTCGTCTGCAAAGTTATAAAAAATATTTAGATATGCCAAATGTTTGTGTACTAAATTACAAAATTATATGTTGCACTATGTACTAAATAATACACCTATAATTACTATTCCACCCCACCATAACTACAACATACTATAAATATATGATAAATATAGGACAAACATACTATAAATATACTATAAAGCAACCTCCACAATCACACAAAAACACTCACGCCCCATCTTTCACAATCCAACTTTTTTTCGTAACTTTGCACTCTTAAAATCAATCTAATTCGTCCTATCCGAGCAATTAGACTAATCAAATAATAACCAATCAATTATGCATTGTGCATTTAGCATTGTGCATTGATAAAAATTATGTACGAAAACGAAATTAACCGCCGCCGCACCTTTGCGATTATCTCTCACCCCGATGCTGGTAAAACAACTCTCACCGAAAAACTCCTTCTCTTCGGTGGTGCTATCCACGTGGCTGGTGCTGTAAAATCAAATAAAATCAAGAAAACTGCTACTTCCGACTGGATGGAAATCGAGAAACAACGTGGTATCTCGGTTGCTACTTCGGTGATGGGCTTCGAATATCGCGACTTCAAAATCAACATCCTCGACACCCCTGGTCACCAGGACTTTGCCGAAGATACTTTCCGTACGCTCACTGCTGTTGATAGCGTTATCATCGTGGTCGACTCAGCCAAAGGTGTCGAAGCGCAAACTCGCAAACTCATGCAAGTGTGTACAATGCGCAAAACGCCAGTAATGATTTTCGTCAACAAGATGGACCGCGAGGGTAAGAACCCTTTCGACCTCCTCGACGAACTCGAAGCTGAACTCGGCATCAAAGTGCGCCCTCTCTCTTGGCCTATCAACTCGGGCATGAAATTCAAAGGCGTTTACAACATCTATCAAGACAAACTCAACCTCTATACACCTAACAAACAAAAGGTTTCGGAGACTATCGCAGTTGACATCAACTCGGCAGAATTCGATGCTATGGTGGGCGAAAATGATGCAGAACAACTCCGTAACGACATCGAACTCATCGATGGTGTATACGACCCATTCGATGTGAAAGACTACCTCGCTGCCGATGTTGCACCAGTATTCTTCGGTTCGGCGCTCAACACATTCGGTGTAAAAGAGTTGCTCGACTGCTTTGTAGATATCGCTCCAGCTCCACTACCTGTTGATGCAGTAGAACGCACTGTTAACCCACACGAAGAGCCATTTACAGGCTTTGTATTTAAAATCCATGCCAACATGGACCCTAACCACCGTTCATGTATTGCCTTCGTGAAAATATGTTCGGGTAAATTTGAGCGTAACGTCAACTACAAACATATGCGCCTCGGCAAGCAATTCCGCTTCTCTGCCCCTACTGCCTTCATGGCTCAAAAGAAAGAGACTGTAGATGAGGCATATGCAGGCGACATCATCGGTCTTCCTGATACAGGCAACTTCAAGATTGGCGATACCCTCACTTCAGGCGAAAATCTCCACTTCAAAGGATTGCCAAGCTTCTCGCCTGAAATGTTTAAATACATCGAAAATGCCGACCCTATGAAGACTAAACAACTCCAAAAAGGTATCGACCAACTCATGGGCGAAGGTGTGGCTCAGGTGTTTACACATCAAAACAACAACCGCAAAATCATTGGTACTGTAGGTCAACTCCAATTCGAAGTAATCGAGTACCGCTTGCTACACGAGTATGGCGCACAATGCCGTTGGGAGCCTATGTCGCTCTTCAAAGCATGCTGGATTGAGTCGGACGACCCTGCCGAACTCGAAAACTTCAAACGCCGCAAGTTCCAATACATGGCAAAAGACAAAGACGGCCGCGACGTATTCCTCGCCGAGAGCGGATATCTACTCCAAATGGCACAATCCGACTTCCCAAAAATCCGTTTCCATTTCACATCGGAATTCTAATACAACAAATATAAAACAAAAAGGCTGAATAACAAACCTGTTAATCAGCCTTTTTTATATCTGTAATCTAACTAAGGTACCGGGTCGTAACCACTGCCACCCCATGGATGACAACGGGAAATGCGTTTGATGGCAAGCCATAAACCTTTAAGAGGTCCGTACTTCTTGATTGCCTCTATGGCATATTGCGAGCATGTAGGTGTAAATCGGCATGTCGGAGGAAACATTGGCGATATACATGCCCGATAGAAATATATCGGTATAAGTAATATGTACTCTAAAATACGCTTCACTTTAAATTAATTCATAATGCATAATTATAATATCACGTTCTCCTTACTTCCTGTTCCCTGCTCCCTATTCCTTACTCATTGTTCCCTGTTCCTTAAGGGTTTGTATTATTTTGCCCATGCGGCTTTTCAAATAATCAAATTTCGGGATTTGGTTATGTACGGCTGTAAAGGCTACGTCCATCACTAAGCCGTTAGCGTCTAACGCCTCATTAAGTTCTTGTTGTTGTAGGCGATAAGACTCGCGAATTAGGCGTTTGAATCTATTACGGTCAACCGCATGTTTGAATTGCTTTTTAGGAACCGAGACCAATACTCGCACTGGAGGGCGATTATCTCGGACGCACGAACCGTGCGTCCCTACATCGCGCGGCATCACACGATAGACTACACGCAACGGAAAAACCAAGAAGGCTTTGCCTTCACGGAATAGTTGCGATATTGTGGTCTCGCCACAAAGGTGCTGTGATTTATTAAATGTAAGTTTTATATCTTTCATAATAAAAAAAAGACAGAAGAACATAAGAACAAAAAAATATATACTAGTTTATGTTATTATGTTATTCTGTCTTTTATTTTAGAAACAAAATTTTATCGACGTTTGTGATTTTCTTTGATAAAGTCATCGACCGCCACAGTCATAGATGTGTATTTTGGTGATGGAACTTCGATATCAACACGAAGATTAGCCTCTTTGGCTGCTTGTGCAGTAGTTGCACCAAGACAACCGATTACGATTTCGCCTTGATCGAACTCAGGGAAGTTCTTTTTCAAAGCTGCAATACCTTGAGGGGAGAAGAACAACAACATATCGTAGTTGAACTCTTCTTCAGGTGTGAAGTCGTTGCTCACTGTACGATACATAAGACCAATGCTGTGATTAACTTTATGCCCATCGAGCATTGCAATTACATCTTCATTGTTGTTTTCTGGCAATACAACCAAAAATTTCTCTTCAGCATGCTTGTCGATAAGCGCAAACATATCAGCCAAACGACCTGTTTCTGGGAAGAAAACTTTACGCTTGCGATAGTTGATGTATTTTTGCAAGTAATTAGCTACAGATGGTGAGATACAAAAATAACGCCAATCATCATTAATTTTCACTCTAGTCTCTTCTACTAAACGAAAAAAATGTTTTATACCGATAATCGAGGTAAAAACTATAGCTGAATGATCGACAATATTCACTTTTTGGCTCCTAAATTCTCTCGAACAAATAGGATCAACCTTAATAAATGGACGAAAATTTACCTTTACCTTGTATTTTTCCTCCAAATCCAAGTATGGAGATCTGCCGGTTTCTGGTTTCGGTTGCGAAACAAGTATCTTCTTGACCTTCAATTTGATATGACTTTTGAAATTAGACAATATCTACCACTTTTAACGCAATTAAAAGCGGTAAAATTTCAGAGGTGCAAAGATACAAAAAAATATAGAATAATGAACTAATTCTCGTATAAAAAATTTGTAATAGTTTTATAAATAATGTTATAAGCACAATAAAACCAATAAACAATAACAATATCAACCACGCCCAATCGGGTATTCTTAATGCATATGTAATGCCAAATGATATTATCAACAACAACAATCCGAATAGTGCAATTATCACAAAATAGTCAGTAGAAAATGCTTTCGCTTGCTCCTTCAGTCCAAACACATAACCGATAAAACGAATCAACAACCATTTCAATCCTAAACATGCTGCAACAGAAAAATATAGTATTAAAAGTTGAATAAAATTAACTTGCACAATATTCAAAAACGAAACTATTGTAAGCACAAAACCCGACACAACAACAAACCACAAAAATATATTTGCCCATGCCGAAGTGGATTCGGTGTCATAATTCATCACCCTACCCTGCTTGTTTATCAAATTGCGCACATAAAGAGCATATTGCTTGCGATGCGCCGATATCGACAGCGCAAGTGCAATCAATACGATCAATACCAAACCTCCAAACCACGATGATGACGCTAAAGACTCCACTCGAAGTTGAGAGTTGAGAGTTGAGAGTTGAGAGTTAAAAGTTGAAAGTTGAGAGTTGAAAGTTGAAAGTTGAAAGTTATACACGCTAATATCAATTATTCAATTTTAATTATTTTGTTTTCATTGCAATAATTATCCGCGGAACATGAAATATACAGCCCCGAGGAGACAGAGGCCTGCCCATACAAAGTCCCACTTGAATGGTTGTCCCATGTATATCATTGCAAATGGGATAAAGATACTAAGTGTGATAACCTCTTGAATGATTTTAAGTTGTGGTAATGTGTAAACAGTAATACCTATACGATTGGCTGGCACCATAATGAGGTATTCACAGAGGGCAATGCCCCAACTGACAAAAGCAGCAACATACCATGCTTTGCTGCTCATATTTTTGAGATGACCATACCAGGCAAAGGTCATAAAACAATTGCTCAATACGAGCATCAATACCGTAACTACGTACGGAGAGAAGATTTTTGCTATCATAATCAAAAGTCAATAGTCTATAGTCAATGGTCTATATAGTTAATGGTTAACAGTCTTTAGTTAATAGTTTATATAAATCGAATAGTGCTTGGTTGGCGGTGCGCTCTTGGTGCTGTTCGCGTGTAGTGCGGAATATGTATTTTTCGCACGCTACTTCAACAAATGATTGCTCCCTATCACTCCTAACTCCTAACTCCTCACTCCTAACTCTTTTCGCTACCGCTATATATACCAATCCAAGTGGTTTTTCGTCAGAGCCGCCTGTTGGGCCTGCGATACCTGTTGTAGCAATGGCATAATCTACGCCCATAGTGGTCAGACATCCACGAGCCATTTCGATTGCTGTTTGTTCCGACACTGCACCATATTGCTCTAATGTTTCGTGCTTAACGCCTAATAGTTGTTCTTTGATTTCGTTGGAATAAGCTACGATACCACCTTTGAAATATGCCGATGACCCGGATGTTTCGGTAATACGACGAGCAACAAGTCCACCCGTACAACTTTCGGCTGTAGCTAACATAACTCCACGCTCTTTCAACAATTTACCAACCGCCGAAGATACTGTCTCATCATCATACCCATAAATATTCTCACCTATAATCTTTTCCAACTTCTCAATTTGCTCTGCCACCTCACACTCCAATCTTTCTTTAATAGAAATCGATTGCAACGAATTGTGCATTAAAGAACCATAAGCCGAAAGGCGCAAACGCACCTTGCCTGCTTCGGGTAGATAAGCCAACTTGATATGAGTAGGTAAAGCGTCTTCCCAATCGGCTATTTTATCGGCTAAGAATGATTCGCCTATGCCGAAAGTCAAAATGGTTTTATGTACTATCGCCTCTGCACCCAACCGCTCTTCCAATAATGGCAATACGCTATTCTGCATCAACCACTTCATCTCAAACGGCACACCTGGCATACTCACCACAATCTTCTCACTCTCAACTCCTAACTCCTCACTCCTAACTGTAAATACCATACAAGGCGCAGTACCTACTTCGTTCACGAGCACCTTACACTTGCTTGGCACCAATGCTTGAGCTTGATTTATTTCGGTAAAAGGCAAACCACGACGTTCGAAAAATTTCTTGACATTGTCGTACGTCTGCTGATGACGCACGAGTGTATCACCGAAAAATTCGCACAACACCGACTTGGTAATATCGTCCTTAGTAGGACCTAAACCGCCTGTTATCAACACCACATCGGCTTCTGAGAGCGAACACTCTAACTGCTGGCGTATATCATCACCACCATCGGAAATAACACTAATATTCGTAACCTTTATATTACGTTTATTCAACTCCTCTGCCATCCACGATGCGTTGGTATTGACTACTTGACCGATGAGCAATTCGTCGCCTATATTTATAATATGTGTCGTCATACGCGGAATATCTGTTTTACTCCTTTTATTGTTTTTAGTTTTTTGAATAATGCCTCAAGTTGTGATGCTTGATGCACAATGAGCGTGATAGTTCCCTCGAACAATCCTGCATTGGAATCGACCGAAATAGAACGCATATTCACACCCGGTTCCTTACTTATCACCGACGTGATATTTGTTATAATACCAATATCGTCGCGACCAATTATGCGTATCGTGGTGGTATATTCGGCACCTGTTGATTCGCCTGCCCAACGTGCATTCACTATGCGATAACCAAAACGCGAAATCAATTGCGGAGCGTTAGGACAATCTTTTTTATGTATCTTTATACCTCCCGACACCGACACAAATCCAAATATTTCATCGCCATAGATAGGGTTACAGCAACGAGCCAATGTATAATCGACATTCTTCAAATTGCGGTCAATCACAAGAGCATCGTCCTTAGCAGTAATGCGTTGCAATTCGGTCTCTTGCTCAAATCCTTCAGCCGAACGAGGCATTGTAGGTTGTTCTTGTGTTTCGAATCCATCAACAAACCAATCGCGCAACTGCAACAAATTCACTTTCTCCTGATTGATTGCCACATAGAAATCCGACAAAGTCTTATAACCCAATTTGCGCGATGCACGCCCCACCAACGAATCATCGAACTCCAATTTCCAATTCTTCAAACGACGCAACAATGTTTCACGACCATTCTCTGCCTCTTTATGTTCAGCCTCTTTAAGTGCTTGCTTAATTCGCGAACGCGCTTTCGATGTCTTAGCCCAATTAAGCCAATCGGCACGAGGCGTTTGCGTTGGCGAAGTAAGCACTTCCACTTGGTCGCCATTCTGCAATTCGTATTTGAAACTTACGTGCTTGCCATTCACAATAGCCCCCATACATTGCGAGCCAATTTTTGAATGAATACCAAATGCAAAATCCAAAACCGTAGCTCCACGATGCAACTGATGCAAATCGCCTTTAGGGGTAAACACAAAGACATCATCATCATACAATTGCATCTTAAACTCATTCATCACCTCAAGTCCATCATCCTCATTACTACCCTGTTCGAGCAAATCACGAAGGTTTTTGAGCCATTCGTCCATTTGGGCTGAATCACTTTTACCCCCTTTATATTTCCAGTGAGCCGCCACACCTTTCTCTGCCACTTCGTCCATTCGCTCAGTGCGGATTTGCACCTCTACCCACTTACCTTCGGGCCCCATCACCGTAACGTGCAACGATTCATAACCATTGCTCTTTGGCACCGAAATCCAATCACGCAAACGCTTAGTATTGGCGGTGTACATATCCGTTACAACCGAAAATGCCTGCCAACAAGCCGCTTTCTCTCTCTCTATCGGACAATCTATTATAATACGTATAGCAAACAAATCATACACCTTTTCGAAAGGCACTTGTTGTTTGCGAATCTTATTCCAAATCGAATGAATACTCTTAGTTCTGCCTTTTATTGAAAATTTCAACCCCTCAGCCTCCAATCTCGCTTTCACCGGCTCGATGAATTTCTTGATATAGGTATCACGACTGCGTTTGGTTTCATTCAACTTCGTAGCAATTTCTTTGTAAACCTCACGCGACGTGTATTTAAGCGATAAGTCTTCTAATTCAGTCTTAATTCCATACAACCCCATGCGATGCGCCAAGGGTGCATAGAGATACGACACCTCGCGTGCCACCTCTTGTTGCTCTTCGACACCATACGCCTGCAAATTACGCATAGTATCAAGTCGCTCAACAATCATTATCATAATCACACGCACATCCTGAGCCAACGAAATCAACAACTTACGGAAATTTTCGCTCTCTACCGCCACTCCACGATTATACAAATCATACACCTTCATCAACCCTTCGACCAACATAGCAGTAGTTTCGCCATATCTCTCTTCAACGTATGATATCGGCGTACCTGTCTTATAAATCAAAGTATATAGCAATATCGCCTCTATCGAATGATGACCAAGCGATATTTCGCGATGCGCAATCATAGCAGCACGCATCGACTTAGCCAACGCATCCAACGATACATCATGTTCCGTAGTAAACCTACGAATATCCTCTTTCAATCGCACTAAATATTTAGCATCTATCTTTCGTCCCTCGACACTCATAAAATCACGATAGACGCGCAAAAAATCTTTTTTATCTAATTTATGTTGCATAACTAAATTCCTTTAATAACACGAACATTCTCCCCATCAATAATTCTCAAAACATATAAGCCATTTGGAGTATCAAATGTCAAGCTATTGCCAACACACTCCTTTCGCCATAACAATCGTCCTACCCCATCATAACAATAAACAATAGTCCCAACCGAAACACCCAACAACTCACTATCATTTAATCTACTAATCAATCCAAAAACACATTCTTCATTATCAACAGAAACCTCTTGCTCTTCTTCAAATGAAAAACTAATCACCCCATCAACTTCTTCAATATCAGCAATCAAATACTTTGCACATAGAACATAACTCGTAATCTTAGACGTACCGGGGAACAAATCCCCCGCCTTACCATAACTACCATTCGGAGCCTTACCATCCGCCTCAATTATATCATATCCTTGCGAATTTTTATCATTATTAGGCACATTATTATACCACTTATCTTCATCATAAATAGTCTTACTAATCATCATCCCATGTCCTGGCAAATACGCATCCCATCCTGTTTTTTGCCTATTCTCCAACAAAAAATAGGTATTAGGATTAGGTTTCCCCCCATCCAAATTATGCTCTCCTATCTCCGTAATAATATATGCCTTATTACTTTTTTGTAACTCTTCCAACACATAATCACCCGAATCCTTCAATATTTCTGGCGTCAACCATCCAAGATAAAAACGCTCGTGGGCCGAATAAGTTGGAGGTGTATTCCCATCATTCAAATATGCTCCTGCATCCATAATATCCCAATCACCAAGAGTTTTATGACTCGAACCATAGTCCGTTACATAAAAATCAGGCAAACCTAACACATGACTAAACTCATGACAAAAAGTACCAATACCACACATAGTAGAACCAACCGAACCTTGCAACTCTGACGTACAAGCATAACTCTTTATCCTCTTACCACTATAACTCAACTGACCCATAACATACTCATCATACACCTCCCACGCATGAGGCCAAACCGCATCTTCTGGTGCCCCCTCATTCTCTCCATATCCAGCATAATAAATAAATACATTATCAATATTCCCATCATTATCAGTATCATAATCCGCAAAATCCACTCCAGCCAAAGAATCTGCCGCCAATTTAGCCACTGCATCCACAACCATTTGGTCAGGATGCATATCCAAACCCTCCCGGTCATTTTGACCATAATAACTCATCTCCCTATCAAGCTTATATGGCCCAAAAACATCAAACTTAGGCACATACCGCCCATTCGACGCATCTTTAAAATAATTCATAGCCGATCCCGTCGCTCCATTATAATCATACCCATCCTTATTCAACAAATCATCAAAATTCTGACGCACTTTCGTAAAACTATTATCCGAAAACTCTACCAAAATAGCCAAACCCCTCTCCGCTTGATGCGGAGCACGTCCCAACATATAAGGACGCTCGGCTTGAGTGTCCGACATCCTCCGCTTAGCTATTGCACGCTCTCGCCTCTCTACTATCTGTTGTCTATAATCTGTAATCCGTAATCCGCAATCTGTAATCTGTTCATAATAATGATAAAACTCATCACCTCTCAACACCATCTGCACCACACTTCCATCTGCCAAAACACTATCCTTAACTATCGGCTTCGCAGGCACTGCCCCTATCACAACACACAACCCACAAAATACCACAAAAACAAAAAATCTTCTCATATAAAATTCACAATTCTAAAAAAATCAAATAAACACTCGAACTAAAAAAACAAAGCACACCCCACTCCCTGTCCCTTATTCCTTGTTCCCTATTCCTTGTTCCCTAATAACAAATCTCTTATAATACGAAATCAACAACGTAGTCACAGGCAACGCAATAATCATACCCACAATACCGAGTAACGACCCCCAAATCGATAACGACAAC
>JAZOMI010000115.1:0-6573 GCA_045653825.1 Candidatus Aphodosoma sp.
TATCTTACGCAATACGAGTGTATAAACAATCGATGCCAACACGGCAATGAACAAAAGCAATATACCCAACACATCTGCCGACAATTTACCTCCATCCAATATAATCATCAACACACCGACCACCGAAATCACGATACCCAAAACGTTCATCAACGTAACCTTCTCTCTCAAGAAGAAGAATGCAAACACCGGTGTCAATAGCGGAATGAACGACAACATCACCGACGCAATAGTCGGACTCACATGGTTCAACGCTTCGGCTTCACAAAGGAAATAAACGAAAGGTTCGGCGAAGGCAGCGAGTAAGAAATACTTCCAATCACGAAATTCGATTTTTTGTAGTTGCCGAGTAATCAAGCCCACCACGCCGAGCACTATAGCGGCAATCGAAATACGCATCGATACCAGCATGGCAGCGGGGAAAACTTTCAAGGCGAAGTCCGACATCAAATACGATGCCCCCCAAAAGATTTGAGCAATAACCAATGCGATTATCGCCATTGTCTGTTTTTTCATATATTAATGTTTAAGATTTTTTACATAAAGACAGAATAACAAAATAACAAAAAAATTATGTTCCTATGTATTTATGTCTTTTTTAGAAGACAGAATAACAAAAAATTTTTGTTCTTATATTATTATCGTCTTCTTAAAAAAATATTATTATCGTCTTTTAAAATCAACTCCTTGACTCACGAAAAGTCCGATAATTACTATCACGATGCCTATCCATTTCATTAAGGCAATAGTTTCATCATAAATCATCCACACCGCTAATGCTGTGATTGCGGGCATAACGTTGCAGAAGGCATTTGCTCTGGTTACACCAATTCTGCGCACTACGAAACAGAACAACACGAAACTCATCACCGACGCAAATACTGCCAACACCACTATCGACACCACCGACATAGGCAATATCTCCTTCGCACCCCAATTCTGCACATCGAACAAGAGGAACGTAGGCAAGAAGAATATCAAACTTGATGCGTGTACGTAGAACACGATGCTCACGTTGGTATAGTCGGCTGGTATCTTGCGCAATATAGTGGAATACATCGCAGCCGACATCACCGCACCCATCAACACCACCAATCCACCTGCGCTGACATTCATATCACCCTTTTCGACCACCAACATCAACACACCGACCATCGACACCACAATACCCAACATATTCATCCACGTTACCCTCTCACGCAACAACAGCCATGCCACGAGCGGAGCAAAGAGCGGTATGGTAGCCATCACCACCGACGTAACAGTTGCACTTGTCATCGACAATCCGTATGTTTCGCACATAAAATAGCAAAATGGCTGAAACATACCACCCAACGCGAACAACCAAACGTCTTGTTTGCGAGGTTTTTGCAATTTTCCTGCTACCCAACCATACAATCCCAACAATGCCGTCGCCAAACCAATACGCAAGGTAACTACCGTAATCGGATTAAAACTCTTCAACGCCTCATGAGTAAACAAAAACGAACACGACCACACAGTCATCGCCATCATTATACTCACATACGCTGTCCAATTCGCATTTTTCATATTATCTCCTTGTTTTTTCAACATAAAGACAGAAGAACAGAATAACAAAATTTATTAATCATATTTTTATGTTCTTATGTTATTATGTCTTCTAAAACAAACATCATCTACGGAAACCTATGATTTGGCGCACTTCGTCGATTGTCTTTCTTGCGCTTTCGCGAGCTTTCTCTGCTCCCTCACGTGCTATGCGGTCCAACAACTCTGTGTTAGCCATATATTCCGCCAAACGCTCACGGATTGGAGCATTAAACGCTGCAATATCCGCTGCCAACTGTTTCTTCAAGTCGCCATAACGAATCGAGCAGTCGTTCCATTTCTCATCGAAATATTGATAAGTATCTGGCGTAGAAACGATGCTGAGGAACGTAAACAAATTCTCAATCACCTCAGGACGTTGGCTGTTTGGCTCTTGCGGACCTTGGTCGGTTACCGCTTTCATCACTTTTTTCTTGATAGTAGCCTCATCATCCATGAGGTAGATGCAGTTGCCTTCCGATTTACCCATCTTGCCCGAACCGTCGAGACCAGGTATTTTCACAGCCTTTTCGCTGAGCGAGAAATTTTGAGGTTCAGGGAAGAATTCCACGCCATACATCGTGTTGAAACGGCGAGCAAACTTACGCGCCATCTCCATATTTTGTTCTTGGTCCTTACCCACAGGCACCTTCACTGCGCGGTGGAGCAAAATATCCGCCGCCATGAGTGTAGGATAAGTGAGCAAACCAGCATTCACATTGTCAGGTTGTTTGCGCGCTTTCTCTTTGAACGTAGTGCAACGTTCCAACTCGCCGAGGTAAGCATTCATATTGAGGAAAAGGTAGAGTTCCAACACCTCTTTCACATCACTTTGCACATAGATAGTCGATTTCTCAGGGTCGAGACCACACGCCAAATATTCCGCAAGAATCGTGCGCGCACTATTCACGATATTTTCAGGCTTCGGACGAGTAGTTAGCGAGTGCCAATCGGCGATAAAGAAGAAGCAATTATAATCGTTTTGCATCTGCAAAAAACTCTTCACAGCGCCAAAATAATTACCCAAATGCAAATTGCCCGTAGGGCGAATACCACTTACAACAGTCTCTTTCATATATAGTTATTAATGATTAGTTATTAGTTATTAACGATTATCCATAAATTATACAATCGACTATCGATCTTCAACTATCGACCATCGACTATTAACGTGCAAAGATACAAAAAAAAATCTATTTATACAATAATCATTTCTATGAATTTACATAAAATGAAGAAACCTGTATATGTGGTAATAGTGAAAAGCAATTGAAAAATCAAGAATTGGTGAGAGAGGTAAATAGGCTTGTTTCGGAGAAATTTAAGGATTTTGAGCGAAAAATGTATTGGAAATCGGTGGCTGAAGATACATCGAATAAATATAAAACGGCTCGTGGGGCTGCGTTTGCTCTTTTTTTTGCAGAGTTGAAACGAGAAAATTTATGAGTTAATAATCTATATAACAGAGGGGTTATATTTTCGATGTAAAAAATATTGATTTTTTTTGTTGAAATATTTGGTAGATTTGAAAAAAAGGTGTAACTTTGCACCCGAATTCAAAAGACCTGAATAGCCTACTGCCCAGATGGCGGAATTGGTAGACGCGCTGGTCTCAAACACCAGTGGATTCACTTCCATGCCGGTTCGATCCCGGCTCTGGGTACTCCTAAAAGCACTGATAGATTTTATCAGTGCTTTTTTGTTTTATACACTTTTTCAGATGACAGAATAACATAAGAATATTATTGTTGTCCGGTACAAAATAAAACCATATCTTGAATCAGTAATAAATAAAGAGAATATATGATTTTTTTAGTTTAGGGGCTTATCTTTGGTTTTGTAGCTGCTGAATAATTTAAGATTGAGGATATGGCAAAAAACCTCGAAGAGGTTCAATGTGCATAAATGCGGGTACCCGACGAAGGAGGGCACCTGCAGAGAGAAGAAAACACTCTCCCCTCTCCTCTCTACGACCTCGTCGAGGTCGAACCATATCTGTATATGTTCGACGTCTCCAACGTCGTAAGTATTCCTCACCCCTCCACAATTAACAGCTTAATATTTTTACCGAACACCAATATAAGAATATAAAAAATCATATAGGGTTGGTTCATAGCGTTCGTTCTAAATTTTCCACTCGCCTGCTTGTGATACTTAAAAAAGCGTGAAAACTGAAAATTTTCACGCTTTTTCTTTATAGTTTGAATTGTTTGTTGTACTTTGTTGTCTCAAATAGCAAACAATCATAAGAGTAACAATTGACGTCTGATTACATGTATGGCTTTACAACTTATCGGTCTTTTGTTACTCTTTCTGTTTGATGCTATATGGATATTGGTAGCCAAAGCAAACAGGCAGCCTTTTTTGTTGCCAAATGGGCATGCGCTACATAATGATGGGAAATAGTTGTGTCGGTTGCTGAAGATATGTGCGTTTTTGGCTGGATTGTTTTCGAGACCTCGTAAGCAATATGTTTTTATCTCACTCGAATTGTAGCCAATTGGCTACTCGATGTACTCGAAATCTTTTAATCGTTTTTCACATCCGCATGGAAACTGTACAGATTAATTTTATATTAAACTTACGTTAATTTGTAATAATTTACGTTTATAAAAATTATATTCTTATTTTATTCTCTCTTTTTTCTTATTTTTATCAAAAAAACATTGTTTTTTGTTTTGTTATTAGAAAAAAGTGTTGTAACTTTGCAAAGTTTATACCCTATAGATTTAAGACACAAAATAATTGACAAAAGACAAAATTACAAAGACAAAAATAAGTCTAATATCTCGTGTCTAATATCTAAAATCTGATAAAAAATAATTATTAACAAAAATATATAAATATTATGAACACAAAACTTCAAGAATTGACCGACAAAATCTATGCTGAAGGCGTAGAGAAAGGTAAAAACGAGGCTGCTGAAATCGTTGCTGCTGCAAAAGCTGAGGCACAACGCATCAAAGAGGCTGCTGAGGCTGAAGCGCGCAAAATAGTTGAACAAGCTAATGCTAAGGCTGCTGAAACTACTAAAAACACTCAATCGGAATTGAAACTCTACACTGAACAATCGCTTAATGCGTTGAAAACTGAAATCGCTAACCTTATCAGCGATAAAGTGGCTTCTGATTCAGTGAAAGCAGCTACTGCCGACCCTAAATTTATGCAAGCTATCATCGTGGCTATCACTAAAGTATGGGTGAAAGAAGGTGCTGTGGCTATCGAAGCTAAAGATGCTAAAGCTCTTGAAGAATATTTCATTGCTAATGCTAAAGATGTGCTTGAAAAAGGCGTGAAAATCACTGAAGTGAAAGGCATGAAAACTGATTTTGCTATCGCTCCTGCTAATGGTGGCTACAAAATCACTTTCGGCAACGACGAATTCATCGCTTACTTCAAAGATTTCCTCCGTCCTAAACTTGTTGAAATGCTATTCTAATAATGCAAAATGCACAATGCATAATGCACAATTACCATTCGGTATTAAAATTGTGAATTGTGAATTGTGAATTGTGAATTGACAAAAAATGAATTACTATTGCTATATAGCGGGGCTACCCGACATACAGATTGACAACGCTAAGTCGATTCCAGCACAGGAGGAGATTCTCGATGAGTTGAAGCAAATATTGTCGAAAGACGATATGGCTTTGCTCAATCTCTTACGCTTGAAATACGACAATGTCAATCTGTTGAAATATCTTGACAATCGTGATGCCGAACTAAATCCGCTCGGCACACTCACTGCGCAAGATTGGACTGAACTGATTGAAATAATCGACAATAGTGATGAACTAAATCCTGCACGCGACCGTCGATTATTGAAATATATGTTGGACTTCTACACCACTATTCGCGACGAACAAAGCGAAGAGAAAATCGGATTCCGCGAAGATTTCCTCGCTGCGCTATACTATAAATATGGTATGAGCAGCAAAAACAAATTCGTTGCCGATTGGTTTGAGTTCAATTTGAACATTAACAATATTCTCACTGCCCTCACTTGTCGTAAGTATGGATGGGATGTGAAATCGGCTATCGTAGGCGATAATATTGTTGCAGAGACTATTCGCAACTCTGTATCAGCTCGCGACTTTAATCTCAAAACAGAAATCGACTACTTCGATGCACTTGTGAGCATATCGGAAACTGCTAACCTACTCGACCGTGAACACCGCATCGATGCATTGAAATGGAATTGGCTCGTTGAACGTACATTCTTCGATACATTCACTATAGAGAGCGTGTTGTCGTTCTGGTTGCGTTGCGAATTGATGCATCGTTGGGACAATCTCTCAATGGAAGAAGGCGCAGAGATATTCCGTCAGATGATTAACGACTTGAAAAAAGACGTTAAGTTTTGATTATTAAAAGACAAAATAACATAAGAACATAATTTTTATGTTATTATGTACTTCTGTCTTTTTACAACAAAGAAAATAAATAATAAAACAATAAATAATGGCAACAAAAGGTAAAGTAAAAGGTATCATTTCGAACCTCGTGACTGTAGGTGTAGATGGACCTGTAGCTCAAAATGAGATTTGCTATATCTCGTTGGGCAATGTAAGACTTATGGCTGAGGTGCTTAAGGTGAACGGCGATAATGTCTTCGTACAAGTATTCGAAAGCACTCGTGGCCTTAAAGTTGGCAACGATGTAGAATTTACCGGACACATGTTGGAAGTAACACTCGGTCCTGGCATGCTTTCGCGCAATTACGATGGTCTTCAAAACGACCTCGACAAACTCACTGGTGTATTCCTCAAACGTGGTGAATACAACTTCCCTCTCGACAACGAAAAACTTTGGGATTTCAAACCACTTGCTCAAGTAGGCGATAAAGTAGAAGCTGCTTCATGGCTCGGCGAAGTGGAAGAAAACTTCCAACCTCACAAAATCATGGTTCCTTTCGTTATGGAAGGCACTTATACTGTGAAATCGGTGGCTGCTGCTGGTCAATACACAATCAACGACACTATCGCTGTGATTACTGACGCTGAT
>JAZOMI010000116.1:0-1627 GCA_045653825.1 Candidatus Aphodosoma sp.
TCACATTTTTAATTAAAATATTATGCAAAAAGTAGTACGATTAGTTTTTGCTGCAGTTATAATTTCACTTGTTTGTTGGATTGAATCTCGTTGGAATGTTTGGTTCAATAAGCACCCCGAACCTCAATTTCAATTAACCGAGAGTGTGTGCTGTGTACAATTGACGGTAGGCGACAATCCTTTGACAGAGCGTATCGTATCGTGGCGGTCACGCCCCGATTCTGCATTGTTGAAAGAGGATGCCGTACGTCTTATTTGGATTTCCGATGTCGATACCTTGTATCCTAAAGTGAACAAAAAATGGATTAAATCGGGTGGAGGAGAGGCTATATACTATTGGAGTGAAGTCGAAGTGAAAGAAGGCATATATAGCTATGCCATAGAGACTATAGATTCTATGACTTTTATTGCTCCTATAGATTCTATTATTTCTATAGATTCTATTTCAACTAAAACTCCATATTACACCACAAAAGTCAATAATCCTAATTCTTTGCTAATGCTCGTTTTAGGAGATTTGCAAGATAAAACGATAAATCCAGAAACAGATTCCGCCGTAATTCAACTTGCAAAAGCGCATAATCCCGATTTTATACTGCAATTAGGAGACCTTATCGATCGTCCGCATCAAGATAAGTGGGATCTTTATTTCCATTCTTTTGAACCATTGCGCACTTCGGTACCTATTATTTCAATTGTAGGGAATCATGATTATCATAAGGGCATAAATAAATATCCTGACGAACGATTTTTCTATACCTTCCCATATTTTTTAGATGATGAAAATAATGCTCCAAAAATTGGTTGTTGCAAATTAGACTTTGGTAATAATCATATTTATATTCTTGATTCGAATCAACCAATATTTCGTCAGTTTAAGCAACGTAAATGGTTGAAAAGTAGATTGAAAAATGCAGAAAAAGGTGTAAAAAATATAATAGCACTGCATCATCCATTACGTTCAGCTCGCAGTAAATTCAATAATATTTTTGTGCGTTGGATTTATGAAGGGGTTGTGAAAAAATATGGCGTAGAATTCGTTTTTGCCGGTCATGAGCATACAAATCACACTCTTACAAAAGAAGAAACAGGAGGATATAATCAAATTATTACTAATTTTTCTTCTAAAAACTATGATAGTGCTAAGGGTGAAAAGGGACGAAAAACCGTAGAATTATGGCTTGAAAATGGAAAAATAAACTTGTATTAAAATATGTTGAAAAACATATTAAAAAATTTGGTTAATTCAAAAATAATTGCGAAATTTACACGCTCAAAAATGAAGACAAAATCTTAATCTAAAGTCTTAGAACAATAAACCAAAAATCTAACTATAAAACTAAAAAAAAACATGGCAAGAGAAATTCAATTTAGCTTGGTTTACCGTGACATGTGGCAATCGTCAGGTAAATATGTGCCTCGTAAAGACCAATTGGCACAAATTGCTCCAGTTATTATCGACATGGGCTGTTTCGCTCGCGTAGAAACAAATGGTGGTGCATCTGAACAAGTGAATTTATTATATGGTGAAAACCCTAACCTTGCAGTTCGTACATTTACAAAACCTTTCAACGAAGCAGGTATCAAAACTCACATGCTAGACCGTGGTCTTAATGCTTTGCGTATG
>JAZOMI010000117.1:0-19788 GCA_045653825.1 Candidatus Aphodosoma sp.
CGTGTCGAAATTTTGTTGGACGATGTTGGCGAGATGTCGGTCGATCAAATTGTTTCGTTGTCTGAATTTGTGCCGCAATTGCATTACGAGTATGATATGTCTGGGCTCGATTCTACAGCTTTAGCAAAATGTCATAACTTAAAGAAACGCACCGACTTTGTCCGTAATAAACTTGAAGAGAGATTGCAGCGTGAGGTTGCTACATTAGGCATTACCGGTCATAAGAAAGAAGACTATTTGATGGGTGGTGGAACAGAGGCATTCCCAGTTTATCTTGAGAAAGGAGATAAAATGTTCTATCTTATCGAAACCGAATCGCCTGCTACAGTCAAAATCTATAATGCCGATTCTCGTAAATTGCTCAAAACCTATAGTAGTAAGACCAAGGTGCACGATTCGCTTGCTATTCGCAATTCTGCTATCTATCTTGTAGAAGTCAATCCAGGAGCAACACAATATGCCAATATCAGTGTTGGATATAAAGTCTCAGACATCAGTCGTTTGAATAATTTGGCAACAGTCAACACCGAGATTGTTGAATGTGAGAAAGGAGCTTTTCGTGCAATATCAACAAAAGGTCTCAAAATGTCTAATATATTCGAAGAACCACGTAAGTTTACACTTCGTGGTCAAATCAAAGCCGCATTCTCAGGTTCATATCGTGGTATTGTAGCTGTTCAGGTGCCAGCAGGCACAACCGACATTCTCTATCGTTTGCGTATCTCTACCGACGAAGAAGATATGTACACCGATGGTAAGTTTAGTGAAGATATGAATCATTCATATAGTAAAATCAAAGTTTTAGGTATGCCTCTCTACGAGTCTCAACATAGCATTGGACTTATCCAAACTCTTTTGGGAGATAACAAACCACCGCGCGAAGAAGATGCTTATATCAATATGTTCGTATTCACTAGTTCGTCTCAAGCCAAAAGTTTCCAAGATGGCAAAGCAACATCAACATTGCAATACAACATTAATTATTCCATAATGGGTACACAGTCATGCAATGGTCGCATTCCAATGAATGGCAAGCAAACCATCTATCTTGGTTTCGAAAACGAGCGTATGCGCTTTCATAACTATGTTTGGCTCGAAGTCATAGCCATCACCCCAAAAACCGAATACTTCAATGCCAAGTATACAGTTGTGAGGTAATCTTATTCCTCTTTCTATTTAGGTGAACTTACGAAAGAAGAAGTAAATAGTTGAAGTTTAGATATCAAAGAGGGTTGATTTGTTAAATAGTTATGATATAGAATAAATGTCCTCGAAGAGGGCTAATGTGCTTAACCGCTGTGTGACCGAGTGAAACGAGGGAACCTGCGGATAGCGAATAATCTCTCTTGTATCGTCCCCGAAGGGGGCGAATAAATAAAATATATTAATTCAGTATTATCATGAAAATTCCAGGACTAAGTTTTTCTCTAAAGCGTGCCGTAGGCATTTCTGGTCTAAAAAACAAAGTAGCACGCGCTATTGGCATACCAACCACGCGTCAAGGTCTTGAGCGTAAAATCGGTGGAGCAATCATCAAAGCAGTAACTAAAAAACGAAAATAATATTAACATTTTAAAAAACAATTATGGGACTTTTTGACAGTATTAAAGACCGTTTCAATTCGGCGGAGTTTACAGTTGCTCCAAACAAAAAATTGAAAACTATTTCAGCCGATTTCATGGCTGCGTTCGATTTAACATTGGTGTTCTACAAAGGCAAACAAATTGCCGATGGCGATTTGACACTCAACCAATTGAACGAAAAAACAACTAAAGATGTGAAAAAAGCATCTGCCGATGCACTTAAAATCAAAGGTAGCACAAAAGTAGGTGATGCCGAAAAACTTTTTGATGCAACATTCGGCGTAACAGTCCAAATCAAAGATAAAACAGGCAAAATTCTCGTGCCAAACGAAATCACAATCGGTAAAGCTGCTCGTGGCGAATATTGATTTTTTCGGACTATAACGTTATTTCCTTTTGAGGAAAAGTCGGAGGTGCAATTCTAAAAGCTGTTACTAAGAAAAAAAAATAAATAAAAACGGAGGAAACTGAAAACCCAGATAAATAGAGTAAGTGAATTTTTAAAAAAATTTAAAGTTATGGAAAAAGTTATGGAATTATTTAAAATTTTTGTTAGTACTATTTTCTTAATTGGTTGGTTATCATCGCTCTTCTGGCCAAAAACAAAGTCTGGAGGTTTTGATCGAAGATTTAGTTCTAAAACAAGGTCGATTTTTGGTTTGATAGGTCTTGTTATAATGATTGTTGTAACGGGTTTAATTTTATATTTTTGCAATTAATCAGTTGAATGAAAAAACAACAAAAACAGTGAGAAAATCATCGGTTGAAGCACTTAAAATCAAAGGTAGCACAAAAGTAGGTGATGCCGAAAAACTTTTTGACACAACATTTGGCGTAACAGTCCAAATCAAAGACAAAACAGGCAAAATCCTCGTTCCAAACGAAATCACAATCGGCAAAGCTGCTCGTGGTGAATATTAATAATAAACAATAAGGCACTCGGGCTTGATCGCCTGTTTGCCTACAAGTAAAAGGAAGATGCCGAAAATCCTAAAAGAGTAGGCAGAAAATACTTAAAATCTAATTTACCATGGCAGTATTAAATTTAACTAAAAGCACAACTGTAGCACAATTAAAAAAAGAATTCAACGAAACGTTTGGAGCTGTGTTGCGTATCTATTCTGGTCGTTCACAAGCCGAAGAAACTGTAACTTTGGGCGAATTAGGTCTCTCAAATGAAGGCACTTTCGAATGTCGTTCAAGTTTGACTGTAGTTCGTTTCATCGAGCGCATGCAAAATGAGTTTGGTCTTAAGGTTAAAGTATATACTTGCGACGATTGGGTGGCAGCTTTGGATGGGCTTACACTTGAGTCAGCAGGCAAAGTGAAGAAAAATGCCGTTAAAGCCGATATGGAGAGTATGATTGCATATCAACGTATTGAGGAGGTTGAAGTAGCACCTGAAGAAAAAAATATTGCTCTCAAAAAGTCAGCATCTTATGGCGAATATATTATTAATATCGCCGAAGACAACAAAGTGATTGTATTAAAAAATGGAGTAGAGTGTGATAACTCAAAAACAGCGTTGCGTGAAATCGCCTCTTCAATAGGTTTTACGATTGATCCCAAATGGAATACTCGTCAAGTTGGGGCTAACGTAGTGGATGCTTTGAATGGAGACTTTTCTGTTGAACCAAAAGAAGACGGAGCTTTTATCGAAATTACGCCTAATACTATTATTGATGATATTTATGTTGCATTCACATTGAAATATCCTCATCTTCATTTGCGTTTCCTTACAGAATCAGGTGTAATGGAATGTTTGGTTGATTCAAAAAAGACTGTTGCTGATATTCGTAAAGATTTCAATAAAAAATTAGGAGAAGATTATAAATTTGAATCAGGAAAAATTTCTATTGCAGAAGATGTTATTATTGAAAATCTGACTGATGAACTTCGAAATTATGGTTTGTGCAGTCCTTGGGTTTGTTGTCATTATGGAGATGCCCTTGAACCAGAACCACACGGTGATGATAGAACTTTAGGCTTCGCTAATAATGACTCTGCATCCGATGAAATATATATGATTGCAGGGAAACGTAAAATAGATACTTCTGGAAATATATTGTCAAAAATAGATTCGGTAAGAATTGAAATTGAATATACCGAATACGAATACGCTCCTATTGATGAAGATGGTAATATGATAGGTGATAGCGTTGCGTTTTGTTTTCATGAAGATTGTTATACTGAAATATACATTGGTGATGAATTATCCGATGAAGAAGCAGAAACTGAATATTCTGGTTACAAACCATATAAGTTTGATGAAACAGAACATATGGGATGTTGGGTAAATAGTGTGCGAGAAGTCTATTATTTGAATGTTGAAAATTTTGATGTTTCAAAATTAGTTGAGCATTATGATTGTTATGACGTTCCTTGTAATGATGGAACTATAGAAGCAAGTTTTATGTCTTTGAAATATGATGATAAGGTAATTGAGTCTGATCAAGAGTCTAATAGTTGTGAAAATGAAGATTTTTGTGAAATATCTATTCCTTCAGAATTTGTGAAAGAACTAGAAGTTGAGAAGGAGTCCGAAGTTGAATCTGAAACCGTTGATAAGAGTGATTTAAGCCGTCAATTTGCTATTTTAGCTTGGGTTGTTGCTGATATTGATGATGAACTTGTTGAAGACGAGATTAAAATAATTCTTAGTATTGCTCAACGATATGATAAATTGGATGTTGATTTGGTACGTCAACGATTGATGTTAGAAAAAATGGGACTTCATGATTATAAATCACACTCAGAGGTTGCACGTAGTGTTGCTGAAGAGCATCGAGAATTGATGTTTAAGGCGTTATCTATGGTGGTTATTTCTGATTTTAAAGTCACTCAAAATGAATTAGTGCTACTTGGTAATCTTAGTGATATTTGGGGATTTGGTGAAACAGGAAATGATATATTTAATGAAGTTGTTGAGAAATTTACCTCTTCTTTCACGAATCGTGAATTAATTATAGAAGAGGACTAATTATTATTTAGGTACTCGGGCTTAATTGCCCGTTTGCCTACAAATAAGCAAAAAGTATAATGGAAAATAAAGTTAATAAACAATTTTTATATGATATTTTCGATAAAATATCATCGTATGAATCAGATAATTCTGGTTATTCTCTTGGTAAGTTGGCTATTCAAAAAGTATTTGAGGCAACTAATACTTATTCGATTGAAGATATATTAGCACGTCTTACAATTATTGATAGTATGTATTCTACACAAATGAATCGTAGGTACTATGGATTAGAAGAATTGGCAGAGGTTTTAACAGAAATAAATAAAAAGCAAAATCTTACGGAAGCTTTTTTGGCTTTTCTTAAGGCTAAAGATTTAAGTAGATTTCAAATAAGAGGAAAAGCAACAGATTTATTTACTGAAAAGTATGGAATAGGTAAAAATGGAGAAGATAAAGGTTTAGCTGTTTCTCTGATTAGTAAATATGCTTATTTCGAAACAAGATACCAATTCCCTATTTATGATTCGATAGTTAGAGAGATGTATCCTCGTGTTTGGAGTTATTGTGGATTTCCGCAAAAAGAAATGCCTCAGATAAAAACAAATGATATTTGTAGTTTTATTGATGCGATTGATATATTGATTGGTAAGTTAAACTACAAGACAATTAATTATGATTCCTTAGATAGGGTGTTGTGGTATGTTGGCAAAATACAACGTGGCAATTTGTCTTTAATTCTTAGTAGAACGGAGTATGAGGCTTTTGTGAAAAAGTATTCTCAAAAGGTGAAAAAGAAAGAAAAAGTGGTAAATGAATTTATTTTTGATATAGTTAGTGTTGATTTGGAAACATTACCATTAAGACAAAACGCTGGTATTATTTATGATCTCTTTGTTTTAGCAAAAGAATTAAATTCTTACAAATAAAAGGACGTAGCCGAAAATCCTAAAAGAGTAGGCGTTAACTAACTAAAAATTTATTACTATGGCAGAAATTGCATTGAAAGGTAACATGAAAGTGAAAACCTTGAAAAACGAATTCAAAAAAGCATTTGGTTCAACTCTTCGCGTTTACAAAAGCATAACTTGCAAAGGTGCATTTGCTGATGATGAAGCTACTTTGGCTTCTATCCGTGCTAAAGATGCTAAAGGTGGCGAACTCGCAGTAGGTGGTAACATGCAAGTGGGTAACTTCGAGAAAAAAGTTGCTGAAATGTATGGTATCGGTGTTCAAGTTGCTAACGCAGATGATACTGCTTTGGCTGATAACTCTGCTACTCTCGTTGCAGCAGGTAAATAATTAGCAAAAAAAATTAAGGCACTCGGGCTTGACCGCCCGTTTGCCTACATGTATAAATCAAGATGGTGAAACCTACCTTCGAGAAACCTATGCCGAAGAAAACCTCCATCAAACAATAACTTTAAATCCTAATTATTATGAGTAAAGAGTATTATCGCAAAAAAATTATCGATTTGCGAGCTGATTTAGCAAAAGAAAAAGAAGAAAAAAAACGTGACAACGCTCACTATGCCGATTTAATCAAACGTGCTTCTACTCCTTCGTCTAAAGCAACTTATCGTAAAAATAAAATCGACCGTGCAGCTTCGCACGACCGCGACATCGAACGCATCAAACGCTATATTGAAGATGCTAAAGAAGCATTGAAACGTTGTAAATAATTTATATTAAGTAAATCGAAAAAATGAGGCATTCAAGTTTGATACCTTGAATGCCTACAAAAATATAAAATCGTTCTTTGAAATAATATAATGTTTAGTTTAATACTATTTGTGGTTCTTTCAAAAATTGATAGATGCTAATGTAGATTATACCATTTTCGTCACGACGCAATTTCATTTGTTCCCCAACAACTACAATCTTTGGAAATGAATCTGCTACATTGATGAAAGGACGAATTTCTTGCTCTCGTTTTTCTGCGTCGGGCAGACGCCATGCCGATTGTATATAATAGCGCTGTGAACCTCGATTAACTATAAAATCAATTTCTAAATTAGAACGTTTTTGTTCTCCATTGATAGTTGTACGAATAGGAATATTACCAACATCTACTTGATATCCAAGCATACGTAATTGATTATAAAGTAGATTCTCCATTAAGTGTGTTTCTTCTATTTGTCGAAAATGTAGAATCACATTTCTTAAACCTAAATCTTGGAAATAGTATTTAGATAAATTACCAATATATTGACGACCTTTGATGTCATAGCGTTGTGCCTCCTCTAAAAGAAATGCATTTTCTATGTGATTTATATAATTGTCAATCGTTTTTGGTGTAATTGCTTGTAGCTTTTTTATTGTTTTGAATGTATTAGCAATTTTATTGGCATTTTGAGGCGTACCTATACATGATGATAAAATTCGTAATAATTCTTGAAATTCTTTAGGATTTTCAATAGTATATCTTTCAAAAATATCTCTTAAATATACAGAACGATAAATTTGTTCTAAATAGTTGGATTTTTTTTCATCATTTGGCAGTGTGTGTACGTATGGAAGGCCACCATAAGTAATATATTCTTGTAAGGCATCAACTTCGTTTCCAGAATATACAGAACAAAATTCTGCAAAAGATAAAGGATATAGATGAATTTCTTCTCCTCGACCGCGAAATTCTGTAGCAACATCTGAACTTAGTAAATGAGAGTTACTCCCTGTGACATATACGTCTAGGTGTTCTGTCGTTACTAATCCTCCAAGTAGTTCTGTAAAGTTAGGTATATTTTGTATTTCATCAATTATCAAATAATGTGTTTTGTTGTCTTGTATATGTTCATCTAACCATTTTATGAAATAATTAATATCTAAAAAAGCTTTGTTACGTATGTTCTCTAAATCAATAATTAATATATGGTCTGCCTCAACTCCAGTTTCTAATAAATGAGTTTTGAAAAGAGTTTTTAGTAAATACGATTTACCAGAACGGCGTAATCCTGTTACGACTTTGATTAATCCATTTTCTTTAGATTGAATTAATTTTGTTAGGTATAAATCTCGTTTAATTTCCATTTATTCAAGCATTTACTCGTTTCTATTTGCTATTATATTCCTTTTTTGTGGCAAGTTTGCCATAAATTTGTCGCAAAGTTACAAATTTTTGCTTAATAAAACAAATAATTTTCAATAAATTTGCTTAATAGATTAAGCAATTTCATAGCAAATCTGCTTAATAGGTTAAGCAAAATATTATAATAACAATCATTACGATAAATTTAAATTCAGAAATATACTAAAGAATATTTGAATTGTTATAATCATAACATAATAGCGTACAGAGTTACTGAGTTTTTTTGAATTATACAAGTTTTTTCTAATTTATTTTGTTTATATATAACTATTTTGAAACGCATACTACTCACCGGTTTTGAGCCTTTTAATGAATATAAAATAAACTCATCTTGGTCGCTTGTAGATTCTTTCAAGAATACTACAAGTGATTTTGAGTCTATTAAGTTACGATTACCTGTCGAATTTAAGTCTGTTTCAAATCTTGTACCAGATATCCTTAAGCAATACAACCCTGATATCGTCATTGCTTTTGGACAATCGGCAAACGACTCTATCCGCATCGAGCGCGTGGCATTGAATCTCGATGATGCTCGCATTGCCGATAATAATGGTTATACCCCTACGGACGAGCCAATACACGCAGATGGCAAGAATGCCTATTTTTCATCTTTGCCAATCAAAGCGATACAACATGCAGTGGCAGCAAAAAATATACCTGCCATAATATCAAATTCAGCAGGCACATACGTATGCAATCATCTTTTTTATGAACTGCTCTACTGGTGCGATAAATTGTCATTGCCAACTAAAATTGGTTTTGTACATCTTCCACGCCTACCAGAGCAAGTCATAGGCACACAAAACCCATCTATGCCCCTCCAACAAATGCAAGTTGCTTTACAAGAAATAATTAAAATTTTATGAAACGTTTTTTTATACTTTCTATTTTATTATCATTATTTATTGCTTATCTTTTCTCGCAAGACCTTGAGAATTTTGACGAAATAAATGAAGATACTACATTGATTGTATCTATTTCTGTAGAGCATCCAGGTATGTCAACTGGTGTTGTTACCGATGTTGAAATTATGCCTTTTAGAAAAGTGCAATGGGAAATGGGTATGCAGTACGACTATATAAATGGCGAACACTCTATAATTTTGCCAACTACAACTATGCGTATCGGAGTTTCCAATTTTGCCGAAGTTAGTGTACAGTATGATGGTACACTATTTTTTAATAATACACCAGCAAAAACAATCTGCAATTATCAAGTACAACCTATCACTTTAGCAACAAAACTTCGTGTTTATGATGGTTGGCGGTGGGTGCCAAGTATGACTTTCATGGCATGTCTTGCTATTCCATCTACACCTGAATTAGCTAAGTCAATGTATGTAACACCTAGCATCTATTTATTATGTCAAAATGATATAACCAAATGGATGCACATAAGTTATGATTTTGGGGCAGAATGGAATGGTTATGATGCCATGCCTACTACTTTTTGGGCTTTAAGTCTTGGATTTAATTTAACAGAAAATTTCTGTATTTTTGCTGAAAATTACAACTATTTTACTCGAAATATAAACAATTCAAAAACAGGTGTAAGTGTAAATGTCGATTTAGGCTTCAATTGGTTAGTTCATCCTCGTGTCGATATAGGTCTGTATGCCACAATGAACTGTCTAAATCCTACATCGCAAACCTCAATTGCTTTTGGTGCAGCATGGTTAATAAATTAATTAAATAAATTATATATGAACTCAAAACTTCAAAATTTTAAACAAGAATTAGCGCGAGTATTTGACGATAATCTCCGCACTAAACAGTGGCATAATTATGTCGATTATGTTATCATAGGATTTATTGTATTATCAACAGTTGAGGTCTTTCTCTCTACTTATGATGTTATCGTATTACAGTATGGTAAAATATTACATTTTGTAGATATATTGACCACTATATTCTTCACTATCGAGGTTACTTTGCGTATTTGGTGTGCTGATCAAATCGATGATAAATACAAAGGTTTTAAAGGTCGTGTTCGATATTGTTGTTCTTTCTACGGATTGATAGATATTATCTCTACCTATCCTTTCTATCTCAATTTCTTTATGCCAATGCCTTATGCCGCATTAAAAGCATTTCGTATAGCTCGACTCTTGCGTGTATTTCGCTATATGAAGGCATTTAATGTATTGTCGCGTGCAATTCGTTCAAAGAAAGACGAAATGGTTGTATCTCTCCAATTTCTAACAATCATTACACTAATACTCTCATTTGTTCTATTCTTTGTTGAACACGAGGCGCAACCTGAGGTCTATGACAATGGTTGGATTTCAGTAGTTTGGGCATTTGCTCAATACATCGGCGACCCAGGCAACTTTGCTGATACTCCTCCTATCACTTTCGTCGGTCGTTTAATTGCTACTATTATTGGTATTCTCGGTATTGCTATTTTCGCCGTACCTGCCGGTCTCATAGGGTCTGCTTTCTCTGATGTAATGGCTGAAGATGCTCAAGATGCAGAGTTGAAAGAGAATATTTCTCGTATTGTACATTCTTTTAAGTTTGAAAAAGACCAACAGCACACAAATCTTTTTTATGTTCCTCGTTATAAATCATTGCAAACTATTGTCACACGCAAATTTATATCAGAAGAAGATATTATCAAGGCAATTAAATATTCAAATTGTTTGCATTTATATAATTTAGCTGAAGCTGTTAATCCTAAAGAAAATCCTACTAACCATTTGGTGGTCATAAATTATTGTAGAAATACACCTTATGGTTGTTGTATTGATAGAGGTTCAAAAGTTACAATAGTTAGTACATCTGGATATACAGAACCTATGTCAAGTTGGTTGGGTTATCATATTGCTAAACTTGGAGGATTTAATTTTGTTGCTAAAGAAACTGAAACAGATCCCGATAATCCTGTTACATACTACAATATCACAAATGTTGATGATTGTCCTAATATGCATCAATTCTTGGATGATATCAATCGTTTGTCTGCACGAAAAGGTAGTTGGGTAATTCCGATTTTAGGAGCAACTGGATTGAGAGATAGAAAAACGCAATTACATTTTTGTTATAACACAAACAAACATGATGATAGCTATAACGACCCTAAAGCGCGTATTGTAGATTATGCTACATTTGATAAGATGTATAAAGAAATGGAAACAAAAATGGCAGAAAAATTCAACTTATATCTCGACAAAAATGAATGGTATGCTATTAATCCTAAAACAAATATAGCACAATTTATTAATGCCGAAAATGTATTTACTCTACGCGTTGAATGTTTTGTGTATGTATTTAATAATACGTTTTTGAACTTTATTAAAACCTTAGCAGAGGTATTTAATAATGCTTTTGAACCTGACGTAAAAAAACAATTACCTCCAGAAATGTTAGAACGACAAAAAGGTAAAGATTTCGGTATGAATGATTATGTCGGCTAAAGTTATATGCAACTATTAACGGAATTGTACAAAATAACATCTAAATCAGGTTGGGAAGACAAAATAAAGTTTTTTCTACTTGATTGTTTGAAAGATATACAACTCAAAATTGAGACTGACTCAATTGGCAATCTTTTCCTCACTAAAGGTCAAACTGACATTTATCCTTGCATTGCGGCGCATTTAGATGAAATCCACACTCCATGCAAACGAGAAATTGTTATAGACAATGACACCATCTATGCTGTTGATGAAATGTGGAATCGTGTAGGTTGTGGAGCTGACGACAAGAATGGTTTATGGATTGCCATAAATCTATTGCGGAGTGAGCCTATTCTGAAAGTTGCTCTGTTTGTGCAAGAAGAAAAACTTGGCATAATAGCAGGTTGTCGTGGAGCTAATGCATGTAATCTATCTTTTTTCGATAATGTTAAATACATTCTCGAGTGCGACCGCAAAGGAGCACATGATGTTGTGGCTATAGGCAAAGGCGATGTTCAACTATGTGACAGCAATTTTATCTCTCAAACTCTTTTAGATAAATACTACTACCAAATGGTCAGTGGTGGTAAAACTGATGTCGTAGCTCTAAAAATGCGAGGACTAAAAATCCCTGTTTGCAACATCAGCTGTGGTTACTACAATGCCCATAAAAACAATGAATGTACACAATTCTCAGAACTCCAAAATTGTTTGTCTTTTGTAAAAGAATTTATTAGTATTTCCACTTTACCTTAAGCAAGGTGCAGACCCTACCCTTTCACTTCTTTCGACTAAATCAACGAATAATAAAAAACATCCGCTCTCTACCAAATAGTAAAGAGCGGATATTTTATATCATCATAAATCACAACTTATAATTAAATCCCAGCGAAATCAACTCATAAAACTGCATTTTAGGTTTACCACCATCTGCTGGTATGGTAGTTGAATCATATCGAGGATATAGCGAAACTTTTGCTGATAAAAACCTATTAATCTTGAAATTACCTATCACCTCGCATCCTAATTCGATACCTTTAATCTTACCTACATAGTTGCCAAAGAACGAAAAATGCACCTCCATACCTATCGACTCATTAAAATCGTAATCGAAATCTGTTCGCACCAACGCACCTAACTGATTTGATTGACGTGTGCCATCGGTGATACCAACCTGATGTGCTATATTTTCTTCCAACAATACTCCCTCCTTACGGCTCATATCAGCCACATAAATCAACTTATACGACAATGGCGATACAAACACCGATACATAATTCTTCCACTTATAATCAATACCTGCCGACAAACTCATACGAATTGGAGAAAATGGACCCGAAGTACGAACATATGTGTTTGACTTATAAGTATTAAATAAAGAAGTCTGCACATCCCACTCCGCTGTATAATAAAAATTCTTAAATGCTTTATAGCCCAACTTCGAATTCAACCTCAACAAGTCCTCATTCACACGTAGCCAACGCAAAGAATCACTCGCCATACCATAAAGTCCTAATTTCCACTCAGCCTTATTTTCCCACTGCAACCCTTTGCGATTGTCGTAATTGAAATAACCCATAGCATACATGGTTACTGCCATATTACTTTCACCACCATTATACCAATTTGACGAAATATAATTCTGAGACGCATGTACTTGAAATTTTGCACCTTTACTCCATTTTGACAACTCAGGTAAATCGACTTGCAACTTAGAAGTTCTACTTTGATTCAAACTATCAAGATTCAACAACAACTTGTCACGTTTATCTTGCTGAATACGACCAACCTGCAACTCTGAAACTGAAGGCAACTGACTCTTATGATATGCATACAACTCCGGCGCAGTAGCCCGCACATAATCTTTTGCATGCGTACGCACCTCTACTATCACACTATCATCATCTGTCAAACTAACACTAACAGCCGACTTTGCCCCCAACACCCAATCCAAAAACATAGGATTTACCTTAATTGAAAGTTGAGAATTTAAAGTTGATAGGGTTGAATCCACCTCAACCAAGAGAGAATCAGGAGAATTAAGAGTTGAGAGTTGAGTATTAAGTGTTGATAATTGCAATGCTTCAACATTTTGTACCTTCGAAGTATCTTCATTTTGCACTACAGTTTCAACACGAGATTTTTGCTCATCTTGTCTTACATCTTGTGTCTTCTTTTTCAATGTTGCCAACACACCAGATATCAACGCATTCTTCTCCTTCTCACGAGCCTCCTCTCCTTCTCTCACAAGTTCTACAAAATCCTTTCTCTCAACACTATCATTCACTACATCCAAAGACATAGACACCGAATCATTATGCAAATTTTCGGTACTATCCATAAGTGCCATAGTTTCTGAAGAAATATTGGTTGTATCATCTAATTGTGCATTAACAATAGCATACTTCTCCAACCATGCCTCAAATTCAGCATCCGCCAACTCCACTATATCCAAAAACTCTATAGACTCTATCGTATCTATAGAGTCTATTACATCCACACTATCCAACACAACAACTTGAGACGCAACTCCTTGCGCCCCAATCAAAAACAAAAATATAAATAATATATATTTATTCCTCAACATCATATTTTTGGAATAAGAAATCATTATAAGGGAATCTCTTAATATGAATTTCCTTCACTCGTTCATACAACAATGCCTTCAATTCATCAATATTCTCTTTCTGACGTGCCGAAACAAACACACAATCTGCTCCCATATTAGCCATCCAAGTCTTTTTGAGGTCATCAAGACTGTAATTCTCACGCTTCATCGGCGACAAATCATCCTCATCTTTAGGCACATACGTAAAGGCATCTATCTTATTAAACACCAAAATCGTAGGTTTCTTCTCTTTACATACATCAAGCAATGTCTTATTCACCACCTCGTAATGTTCCTCAAAATTTGGGTGCGAAATATCTAAGATATGCACCAACAAATCTGCCTCACGCACCTCATCCAACGTACTCTTAAACGACTCAATCAAGTGGTGTGGCACCTTACGAATAAACCCTACCCTATCGGTCATCAAGAATGGAAGATTGTCAATAATAACCTTGCGAACGGTGGTGTCAAGAGTAGCAAATAGTTTATTCTCAGCAAAAACATCACTTTTCGACAAAAGGTTCATCATAGTAGATTTGCCTACATTGGTATAACCCACCAATGCCACACGCACCATTTTACCACGATTTTGGCGTTGTGTAGTCATCTGTTTATCAATTGCCACAAGATGTTTTTTCAACAACGATATTTTATCGAGGATTATACGACGGTCGGTCTCTATCTGCGTTTCACCCGGACCACGCATACCAATACCACCTCGTTGACGCTCCAAGTGAGTCCACATACGAGTCAATCGTGGCAAAAGATATTGATATTGAGCCAATTCAACCTGAGTTTTTGCGTATGCCGTCTGTGCTCGTTTTGCAAATATATCAAGAATAAGGTTCGTACGGTCAAGAATCTTTATCTGCAATTCGCGCTCAATATTACGCAACTGCACAGGCGACAATTCGTCATCGAATATCACCATACCCACAGGCTCTTCGCTCTCCTCACGTTCTTTAATAAAATCACGTATCTCAGCCAATTTACCCTCTCCCACAAACGTACGAGAGTTAGGATAATCCATCTTCTGAAAGAAAGTTTTCACCACATGCGCTCCCGCTGTGTCAGCCAAAAAAGCCAACTCATCAATATACTCACGTGCTTTTGCCTCCTTCTGTTGTGGTGTAATCAAACCCACCAACACTGCATTCTCACAATAAATTTCTGTTACTTCTATTGCCATATTATTATTTTTTTTGGGACAAAATGACATAAAAACATATTCTTCTTTTTACATACGCCTCGCTATGCCTATGGCATATCTTGGCGAACGAATGACAAACCTAACGGCATTAAATAGTCTGCTTTGGCCTATAAAGTCGAAATTTTCGTTTAACTTCTAATTTTTCAAGATTACCAAAATTAATTAAAAGACCATTATTAATACCAGTTATTGTTAAATAATTAACCAACTGCATCTCATGAGCAGATGATATTTGATTGACTGATTTTATTTCCACAATAACACTATCTTCAACCAACAAATCTATTTTAAATTCACCAATCACCCTATTTTTATGTATCACAGATAAAGGTTTTTGTGATTGTACTTTTAAACCTAAATCTTCTAATTCAACTATTAACGCATTTTCATAAATAGACTCTAAATAACCCGGCATAAAACTACTTCTAACTCTATAAGCCGCATCAATAATCGTTTTTATTAGCGTTTCTGTATCCATTTATTATTTCGATATGTCATTCATTTGCCAAGATAAAAAACTTGTTTTTTAGCAAGGCATATGATTATAAAATTATATTTGTCTTTATGTCATTATGTCTAAAAAACATATACTTTTGTTCAAATTAAAACTACATTTCCATCCACTACATTAAATATCTTCACTTCACTATCAACCTGTGCCATCAATTGGTCGGTATGATTACGATTGGTATCAGTAATAAACACCTGTCCAAACTCATCCGATGCCACCAAATCTACAATATTTTTCACGCGTTGCGCATCCAATCTATCAAATATATCATCCAACAACAATAATGGCGACACTTGCGTAACTCGTTTCAAATAAACATATTGAGCCAACTTCAACGCCACAAGATAAGTCTTATTCTGCCCTTGCGAACCTGTGCGTTTTATCGGATACCCATCCAGCAACATCTCCAAATCATCCTTGTGCGAACCGCGAGTAGTGTAGCCAATTGCATGATCGCGTACACGACATTCTGCCAACAACGGCACCAAATCACCTTGCTCAGAATGCGACTTATAATGCAACTCAACCCTCTCACAATCGCCAGCTATAGCACAGTAAAATCGCTCAAACACAGGCGTAAATCCTTCGATAAACTCCTTACGTCGAGCATAGATATATTCAGCTTCAGCAGCCATCTGCATCTCATAAATCTCGAGCATTGCTGCGTCGGGCATATCATCCTGTTTCAACAACGCATTTCGGCTTTGTAATGCCTGATTATATCGCATCAGCGACATCAAATATGGCTTATCGTATTGTGAGATAACCACATCCATAAACCTACGCCGCTCATCACTTCCCTCATCAATCAAATACTGGTCCGATGGCGAAATCAACACTGCAGGTATCAACCCAATATGGTCTGCCATTCGCTGATAATCTTTCTTATTGCGCTTAAATTGCTTCTTTACTCTACGCTTCACTGCTGCCGAAATCACCTCATCCTGCCCCGCCAATTCATACTCCGCTTGAAGCATAAAAAACTCCTCATCATGATGAATCAACTGAGAATCAACAGCATTTAAATGACTTTTCGTAAACGAAAGATAATATATCGCATCCAACACATTGGTTTTGCCCATACCATTCGACCCCAAAAAACAATTGAATTTTGGAGACAACCACAAATCGCATTCACGCAAATTGCGATAGTTCAAACCTGTTAGATGCTTTAAATGCATATATTTTTCAACAATTCTATTGTATCATTACCCAATTTAGTCTTACGCTCAATATGTTGCAAACACTCTTTCACAAACGGATTTTCCTCAAAACTACCACGCACCGACTCAAAGTCTCTCATCTTCACCGACTCATCACCATCCACCCCAAATCCGGTCTTAGAATTAAGGTCAAACTCTTTTTTAGCATCACTATACAACAATCTGTCAAGCGCAACAACCGCCTTCTTCCATGCCTCAATCAACGCCACCAAATCGTCTATCGTTACTTCATCTATCGTCTTACCCCAATACTCCAACAATTTGTCGTATGCCCAAGTCCACTCATAATCGTAATAATTCTTATGCATCATCGCAAATTGTTGTTCTATATCACTCAACGACAATTTACCAGCAACAACATTTTTTACCAAACAATCAATCTCAGTTTGTGGTGCTATAAGTCCCGACACATCAAGCCACTCGCCTCTACCAATCGCATATGTTGGCACCAATCTATCACGCAACTCTCTAATTGTTTTTATTGGTTCTTTTCCTATACGCGAAATAAGCGAATTACCCAAAAATTTAGTTATTGCCAGCTCATACAATTCTACTCCACGCACTAAACTCGAATTCTTTATTCTACAATTCTGATAAGAATAAACCTCATTATTTGCTCCCGCTATTTGTTGTATTCCCTTGAGCAATGCTACCGCACGATACATTTTCTGTATCGTATAAGGACTCAATAAGTTAAAGTTTATTTGGTCAATCTTCGCTGGGTCTTTACGGTTATCACGCTTAGGCCACTTCTGCGCATCACGCACCGTACCCACCGAACGCAAATTCACACCTGGCACCAAATAACTCTCAGTAGCATTCTCTATCAAATACGAAAATGGCAATTCACTTGTATCTGAATGTTTAGTATGACGACCCATTACTAATGTGAATGCGCCTATACGCGCTGGCCACAAAAGATACGAATCACTCGTTGTCTTCGAACCACGCTCTGCCATACCCTGATGTATTGGCCCTAACTTATACATGTGGTTACTTTGGTTCGAACCTGAGCCTGCATTCAAAAACGAATACATACCTGCTATCAAAAGACTCGATTTATGATGCGACACCGTATATGGTCCTGCAAATATTGCTGTCGCCTCGCCATGAAAACCCTGACAATTAGAGAAAAACAACGAATCTAATGCCGAATAGTGTTTACCCATCACTGTGCCTTGCCCTACAAAACAACGACTTACCAATGTCGAATCCGTAATATCAACACCCGAACACAATATAAAATCATTGCATTTCACTCCCGAGCCAATATGCACAGGTGCATGACAATTAGAGTTTATCGAACCATTCTTCAATTTCGACACTCCGCCCAATGTAGCACAATCCCCAATGCGCACATTCTTTATTGTACCACAATTCACAATACGCACATTGTTACCAATCTTTCCAACCTCACTCTTTTGCTCTTCTACATAATCTGCAATCAATCGTTCTAATTCGATAATCAACTCTCTCTCATGACGATACAATGTCAATATATACGCCAAATGTGCCGAAAGGTTATCATAAATAGGCACTTCTCGACCACCTATTTCATTCATCACTGGCACTCGCACTCCATTACCAAACGTTGTTGTGCCATCTACAACTATTAAGTTAGTATTCTCTATAAATACATCATTACCAATCTCATAATTGGCTATGTAATTATGTATTCTATCAATATAGCAATCATCACCTATCGTAACATTGTGCAATCGAGCATGGTAAACACCCGAATGCACTTCAAATCCACCTGGTTGAACAAACACACGCTCAAAACGACCCAATCGCACCTCGCCCGAAAATGCTACATTTTGCACATATTCAGGCATAAAACCCTCAACGACTTCAACCTTAGTCCAATCCGTAGCCGTACAACCCTGTTTTACTAATTGTGTTTGTTCTTCAATAGTTAATTGCCTATATTTCATGAAAATTTATGAATAATTTACGTTCAAAAAAACATCTATTACTGTCAAAAAAAATCAACCACGAATCAATGCAATTACCTCTTCCACAGTCAACAACTGTTGCTCGCCAGAAAGCATATTTTTCAACATAACTTTGCCTGCCTCAATTTCCGAATCGCCTACAATTGCCACGTATGGAATCTGATTGTTATCGGCATATGTCATCTGTTTTTTCATTTTCGCTATTTCAGGATAAATCTCAGCCGCAATACCTGCACGACGCACTTGGCGCACCAACGGACGGCAATAATCCAACCCTTTTTGGTCGAATGCCAAGAATATCACTTGTGTGCCCGATGTAGCCTCTTTAGGGAATTTATCCAGCATTGTCAATACGTCATAGATACGGTCAGCACCAAACGAGAAGCCTACGCCCGACACTCCTGGCAATCCGAAAATGCCTGTCAAGTTATCGTAACGACCACCGCCCGAAATCGAACCCATCTCTACACCCAACGCCTTCACTTCCAATATCGCACCTGTATAGTAATTCAATCCACGAGCCAAAGTCAAATCCAATTCTACTTCGCATTTCACGTCGCTCTCAGCCACATAACGAAGCACCTCTTCCAATTCATCAAGACCCTTTTGTGCAGTAGCACTCTCTGCCAACACTCCACGCAATGTAGCCACTTTCTCTTCGTTCGAGCCCCCAAGCAAAAGCACTGGTTTCAATTTCTCAACTGCCTCTGCAGGAATACCTTTAGCCATCATCTCTTCGTTCACTTTGTCAAGACCGATTTTGTCCATCTTGTCGATAGCCACAGTGATGTCGATAATGCGGTCAGCCTCGCCAATCCACTCTGCAATACCAGCCAACACTTTGCGATTATTCAATTTGATAACCACGTCAATACCAAACTTTTGGAATGCTTGGTCAATCATCTCAATCATCTCTGCTTCATATACAAGCGAATCTGAACCCACCACGTCGGCATCCCATTGGAAGAACTCACGATAACGACCCTTTTGTGGACGGTCAGCACGCCACACTGGTTGTATCTGGAAGCGTTTGAACGGGAATGTTATCTCATCGCGGTGTTGCACTACGTAACGTGCAAATGGCACTGTCAAGTCATAACGCAAACCTTTCTCACTCACTTTGTTAGTAAGTTTGATGCTATTTTTAGTCAACAACTCTTCGTCCGACAATTTAGCTGCCCAGTCGCCCGAGTTCAACACTTTAAACAACAATTTATCGCCCTCTTCGCCATATTTACCCATCAAAGTCGA
>JAZOMI010000118.1:0-22207 GCA_045653825.1 Candidatus Aphodosoma sp.
TTTGTCGAATACTGGGTGGAGAAGTTCGTCGAGTTTGTTAGGCTCAACGCGAAGGATAGCCTCTTTTTCAGTAATCATACCTTGGTGGAGCATATCCATAGCGATTTTAACCATCGCAGCACCAGTACGTTTACCGTTACGAGTTTGGAGGAACCAGAGTTTGCCTTCTTGAACAGTGAACTCCATATCTTGCATATCACGATAGTGATTTTCGAGTTTAGTTTGGAGAGCATCGAGTTCGGCATAGATTTCTGGCATAGCCTCTTCCATTGAAGGATATTTAGCAACGCGTTCTTCTTCGCTGATGTCAGCAAGTTTAGCCCAACGTTGTGAACCGATTTTAGTGATTTGTTGTGGAGTACGGATACCTGCTACAACGTCTTCACCTTGTGCATTGATGAGGTACTCACCATTGAACAAGTCTTCACCAGTAGCAGCGTCACGGCTGAAGCATACACCTGTAGCAGATGTTTCACCCATGTTACCGAATACCATAGCTTGTACGTTAACAGCAGTACCCCATTCAGCAGGAATACCTTCCATTTTACGATAAAGGATAGCACGCTCGTTCATCCAAGAGTCGAATACTGCACAAATTGCACCCCAAAGTTGTTCGTAAGCTGATTCTGGGAAATCGTGACCTGTTTGAGCTTTAACTGCAGCTTTGAATTTAGCTACGAGAGTTTGAAGGTCTTCAACTGTCAATTCAGTATCAAGGTGAACACCTTTAGCTTCTTTAACTTCTTCAATGATAGCTTCGAATGGGTCGATGTCATTTTTGTTAACTGGTTTCATACCGAGAACTACGTCACCGTACATTTGAACGAAACGACGGTAAGAGTCCCATACGAAACGTGGGTTATTTGTTTTACGAACCAAACCTTCTACCACTTTGTCGTTAAGACCGAGGTTAAGAATAGTATCCATCATACCTGGCATAGAAGCGCGGGCACCTGAACGTACAGAAACAAGAAGAGGATTTTCGATGTCGCCGAATTTAGAATTCATCAATTTTTCGACATTAGCAAGAGCTGCTTCTACATCAGCTTTAAGTATTTCAACTACTTTCTCTTTACCAAATTCGAAATACTCGTTACAAACATCAGTTGTAATAGTGAAACCTGGAGGACATGGTACTCCAATAAGGTTCATTTCGGCAAGGTTAGCACCTTTACCACCAAGCAGATTTCTCATATCTGCCTTACCTTCGGCTTGTCCGTTACCAAAGGTATAAACACGTTTTTTGTTTTCCATAAAAAAAACTAATATATATTCTAAGTAGTGTAATATACCGAATAATATATGATACATAGAAAGTTAGGAATCAAACACCATACTTATTGTACCTTATACATTTCAAGTGTGCAAAGTTACAATTTTTTTATCATTTTTACAAATATTATTAAATACTTTTTTCCTAAAAAAACTAAAATTTTTATAAGTAATATTTCAATTCTTTTTTTTCTTCTCGGCAAGCCAACGTCTAAGAGCAATATGATATTTAGCTGCATTTCGATTATGCTCTGCTAAAGTTACCGCAAAATTATGTGTACCATTAAAATCAGGATGGGCACACATATATATATATTTATGCTTTTCAGCGTTAAGTACAGCATCAATTGTTGCAATACTAGGCAAACGAATAGGTCCAGGTGGTAATCCTGCATACACATACGTATTGTAAGGATTATCTACTTTAAGATGCTCAAACAATATTCGATTAAGAGTAAAATCTTTAAGTGCAAATTTTACTGTAGGATCACTTTGTAAACGAATACCTCTACGCAAACGATTAAGATATAATCCTGCCACTCTCGATTTTTCAGGCTGATAATTAGTCTCCTCTTCTACTATACTCGCCAGTGTAATTACTTCTGGAATAGTCAATCCTAATCGCTCGGCTTTTGCTCGTCGTTCGTTAGCATTCCAAAAAGCATCATTTTCTTTTTTAAGACGTTTCATAAGATTCTCTACAGATACAGTCCACCACACCTCATAGGTATTTCGAACTACTAACGCAAATAAATGCTCTGGTGCATAACCCAATTCTGCCATTTTCGACTCATCAGTGATAAAATTCATTATATCAACAGAGTCAATCATCAATTGTTTCGACACTTTTGATGCGAATTGCTCTGGTAAGCGCATATAATTTAGTACAAGCTTTACTGGTACCTGCTCTCTTCTTTTCACTTGTTGTAAAAGTTGCAAATAAGTCTTATCTGACGATACGGCATAACATCCCGTTGGCAATTTAGTAGTATCATTTATACCTAATGCCATTGCAGCAATTTTAAATTTATATGGATTTTCAATAATACTATCTGCCATTAAAAATGATAAAAAATCAGCAAAATTATCGTCACTGTCAATATAAACTCGCATTTCTTTATCATCTTTAACTGATAATTTTGCAGCAAATACCCCTTCCCAAATGAAAAAAATAGTAAAAAAAACAATAAACAAAATAGCAACAAACACAATGACTATTTTTTTCCAACCTCTTTTAATACTCATAATCAAATATTTAATTTATTAAATTCATTTACTTAATTAATACACAAAGATAATCAAAATATTTTAATCAAAAAATTTTGTGAAATGAAATATTTATCGTAACTTTGCAATGCTTTTTTAGGAGAGCTTGTTCAGTAAAACTGACCTGACTGGAAGTGTGGGTGAGTGGCTGAAACCACCAGTTTGCTAAACTGACGTACGGGTAACCGTACCGGGGGTTCGAATCCCCCCGCTTCCGCAAAATTTATAAAAAAAACAAGACGACATTCATTAGAGCGAATGTCGTCTTGTCGTTTTATCTTATCGTTTTAAGTATATTATTTTTTAAACTAATCATCTAAGTTTAATTCAACTTATCGCATACAATCAAAAATACACGAATACGTTCAAAAAATACTTTAAAATTAATAAAAGATAAATTTTATAAACATTCTTTTTTTACTAAAACAAATTGTGTAAAATTTGTTAGTTTTTAATTTTAAAAAAAAGAGTCCATTGTAGATAATTTTAAGTAACTTTGCAAAATTATATATTTATAAATATGAAAAAAATTTTTACTATATTATCTTTATTAATAATTACACTCAATATTCACAATTGAACGCTATAGTATAAAATTGTCGTCAGAAGTTGCAGTACAATATTTACATGATTTAATGCAATATTTATGCAATGAAAATTATAGTTATATTAACATATCCAAATGATGTGACATTAATGAATAAATTAGCTACAATATATAATATAGATTTACAAAATTACAGAAAAAACTCTAAAATTATTGCATAAAAATTTGCCTATAAATGATATTTACGATAGCATAAAATTACGAATTATTTAGATTCACTATATAGCACTAGTGTCAGATTTCCTCAGAATAGGACAAAATTAAAAATACACACATATTGAAATGTGACAACTGAAAAATTATTAATTACTTTAAACTAAGAAATAAGCTTATTAAAACATCTTCAAAGATTTTAAAATTTTTGACCATAAATATTTAAGAATCTAAAAATATGAAGCCGTACAAAATAATATTATTTATTACTTCTATATTTACACTGCTTGGAGTTATTGGATATCTAATTCCTTCTACAGGCTTTAATATTGGCAAAACAAATATCGAATTTCCCTCGCCACAAAAGGTGATGCAAGGTAATATAGAATATAGTGATAAAGAATTAGTAGATATTGATCAAATATTTTTTGGCAAAGAGGCTCTACTTAAATTACTAAAAAAAGAATTAGAAAAAGAGATAGAATCAAAGTACAAAAAAGTTCGTCGTGATATTCTAGTTCACAATCTATCTCTATCTTATCCAAATGATAGCATAGAATGGATTTTTTCTGTATTTGATGCCCTAGAAAATGCAAAAAAACAAAAAGTGCGTATTATTCATTATGGAGATTCTCAAATCGAAAGTGACCGTATGTCTAATTGGTTAAGAGCATCTCTTCAAAAAAAATTTGGAGGCTATGGTGTTGGACTAATACCAGCTATTCAAACCATTCCTGCTGCTTCTATTGGTCAAAAATGTTCAACAAAACTTGCTAGATACACAGCTTATGGTTCGAAAAATATGCACATGGAAACCCGAAATTATGGTCCACTAGGACAAACAGCCAAACTAAACTCTTCAACTACTACTTTTACTTTTTATAATCCTAATTATAAAGGAACTTTAGAAAATACAAAATACTTTGATAGAATAACTATTTTACTTGATGAAATAGAAAGTGAAATTAATGCTATTTTGAGTATCGAAGATGAAGAAACAATTGAAGATGCCATTGTTAAAAATAATTCTATTACATTTAATCTACCAGATTCAACATCTAAAGTTTCAATTACAATACAAGGCAAAGCTTTAATTCATGGTTTTATGCTTGATGGTAGTAACATAGGAATACAACTAGACAATGCTCCTATGCGAGGATGTTCTGGTACGATATTTTCTTCTATAAATACCAAAAGTTTAGAATACTATTACAAAGAAAACAATATTGCTCTAATTATACTACAATTTGGAGGCAATAGTGTTCCGTTCACAAAATCAAATAAAGCTATAAATACATATTGCAAACAATTAGCTCGACAAATTGATTATTTTCAAAACTTATCTCCTCTATCTAAAATATTATTTATTGGACCATCAGATATGTCAACTAACATTGATGGAAAAATGCAAACTTACCCACATTTACCTAAATTCATAAATGCATTAAAAACAATGTGTTTAAGCAAGAATGTAGCATATTGGGATCTCTATGCGGCTATGGGAGGAAAAAATTCAATGGTTGAATGGGTTAATACTAGACCACAATTAGCTGGTTCTGATTATATACACTTCACTAATATAGGAGCTGATTATGCAAGCAAGATGTTATGGAAAGACCTTATGGAAGGTTATAAACTTTATGAAATGAAAAATGAAAAATGAATAATAAAAATTAAGACGAAAAATGAAAAAATAATAATACTAACCCGTTGGCGGAATTAAATTTTAATTTTAATAAAAGTAAGAAAAAGAGTTGAATTTACTTATTTTCAAATAGTTGATCAATTTATAATATCGCATAATTATGCAAAACAACCAAATGGTTTATTTACTCGTATTAAAAAGTATTAAAAATAAAATAGCTACTTAACTGTCTTACAATATATTAACTTTATAAACAATAAACCTATTAGAAAAATTAAACACACTTTAATTTAATTCCGACAACGGATATATCTTTAATCTATAAACAATGGATTTAATACTATCTTTCTTATCAAGGACATTTGCGTTTAATGAAAATTCGCCACTATTGTTCACCCAATTCTATTTTTGGGCGTTCTTTGCTATTGTCTTTGCTATATTCTCATTGATACACTCTAAACGCCTATTACGCAATACATTCCTATTCGTTGTCAGCCTATTTTTCTACTACAAAACAAGCGGACTTTTCGTTTTCCTTCTCTTATTTGCCACAATATCCGATTTCTTCATCGCACAACTCGTATACAAATCAAAACAAGAATTACATCGCAAACTATTCATTGGACTAAGCGTTTGCATCAACCTATTAGTCCTCAGTTATTTCAAATATTCATATTTCTTTATCGACATCGTAAATTCACTATTTGGTACAACATTCCAAGTTTACGACTATTTTGCCGCAATAGGCAATGCAATAACAGGCTCAAACCGTTTCAGTGTCGACCAAATCATTCTACCTGTGGGCATTTCATTCTATACATTCCAGACTATTAGTTACACAATGGACGTATATCGCCATCATATAACTCCAGTAAAAAATATACTTGACTACGGATTCTATGTATCATTCTTCCCCCAACTCGTAGCTGGTCCAATCGTTCGTGCATCCGAATTCATACCACAAATCTATAAACCATATTTTCTCGGTCGTCGCCAATTCGGCATTGCCATATTCTGGATTTTAAATGGTTTAGCCAAGAAAATCATACTCAGCGACTATCTTGCAGTCAATTTCATCGACCGAGTTTTCGACAATCCAATGCTATTCTCTGGATTTGAAAACCTTATGGCTCTATTTGTTTACTCACTACAAGTATATGCCGACTTCTCTGGCTATACCGACATCGCTATTGGGGTGGCAATGATTATGGGTTTTTACTTGCCTCAAAACTTCAACTCACCATACAAAGCACCTAATGCAAGCAATTTCTGGAAACGCTGGCACATATCTCTATCTCGTTGGTTACAAGACTATTTCTACATACCCCTCGGCGGTAATCGAAATGCTTCATTCGGCACTTTCTTTTGGGTCATTGCTTTTGCTACTATTGGGGTATTACTATCAGGCAGTATAACTATTGCCATAATCGTACTCTCTATTGCTCTCAGTATCGTACTTTGGGGAATATTCCGTCCTAAACGTCGTAATAAAATAATCACCAACCTCAACGTAATGATTACTATGCTTTTAGGTGGACTTTGGCACGGAGCTAGTTTCAACTTCATGATTTGGGGCGGACTCAATGGCATAGGTATGCTCATCTACAAAATATGGCGCGATTGGTCAATAAACATAAAAATGCTAATGATAATATTAGTTACTGCCCTACTCATTAGTTTAACCTATTTTGTTCCTGCTCCAATTTGGAACGTACTCGCCGTATGGTGTGGAATAACAATGGTTGGAACATTAATAAGATGGATATATAATAAGACACGAGACACGAGACACAAGATATCAAAAACTCTAAACTCTCAACTCTCAACTCTCAACTCTCAACTTGACAACGCTTGGGGTATATTCCAAACTTTCGTATTCATCAGTTTCACACGTCTATTCTTCCGTTCTGGCTCAAATCTCGACCCTGCAGTCGCAAACGAACATGCTTGGAACACTGCCAAAAACATGGTACACCAAATGGGTTCAGCATGGAACCTCGACGTAATACCAGATATCTGCCTTGGCTACTGGAATGTATTCGTATTATTCGCACTTGGTATGATAATCCACTGGCTACCCGTGCGCCTAAAACGCTGGTACCGCATCAATTTCGCACTACTGCCTCTTCCCATAATGGCTATAATCGTTGTAGCAGTAGTATTCATAGTTTATCAATTCGTCACAGCTGACCTACAAGCCTTCATCTATTTCCAATTTTAAAATTATGGCTCAATTCACACACTTACACGTACATACCCACTATTCTATCCTCGACGGAATGTCAAAGGTTGGTGACCTTATCGATAAATGCAAACGCACTGGAATGAATGCTATTGCTATTACCGACCACGGTAATATGTTCGGCATAAAGGAATTAGTTGACACTTCGGCAAAAGTCAACGGTAAGGTAAAAGATGCAATAAAAGGGCTCCAAAAAGACCTCAAAAAAGCCGAAGAAGAGAATAATACGGATGCTATCGAAGATATAAAATCGCAAATCACAGCAAAAGAAAAAGAGTTCTTTAAGCCTATTATTGGTTGTGAGGCATATTGCGCTCGCCGTTCGTTACACAATAAGGATAAGGATTTCAAAACTATCAATCCTGAAAATGGTAAAGAGCAAATAGTCGATGCTTCAGGCTATCACTTAGTACTCTTAGCCAAAAATCCTAAAGGCTACGAAAATCTCTGTAAAATTGTCTCTATGGCTTGGATTAATGGTTATTATCGTCGTCCGCGTATTGACAAAGAGATACTTAAAGCTCATAGCGAAGGGCTCATTGTTTGCTCGGCTTGTCTTGGTGGCGAAATTCCACAACATATCATTGCAGGTAACCTTAATGAAGCAGAAAAGAGCATTATGTGGTTCAAAGAGGTATTTGGCGATGACTACTATCTCGAAATTCAACGCCATAAAACCGACAAACCGGGTGCTGACCAAAACGTATATCAACGTCAGAAACAAGTAAATAAAATTATTCTTGAATTAGCTAAAAAGACTAATACAAAGGTAATTGCATCCAACGACGTACATTTTGTAGAAGAGGAACATGCTGAAGCTCACGACCGCCTTATCTGTCTCTCTACGGGCAAAGACCTCGACGACCCTAATCGTATGCGCTACACCAAGCAAGAGTGGCTTAAAACGCCTGAGGAGATGGCTGAAATATTTGCTGATGTGCCTGAAGCTTTGGTTAATACGATGGAGATTGCCGACAAAGTAGAGGTATATAGTCTCGACCGTGGTCCTATCATGCCTATGTTCCACACCCCTGCCGAATTTGGTACAGAAGAGGAATATCGCCAAAAATTCACTCACGAAGACCTCTTCAATGAATTTACTCGCAATGAAAAGGGCGAAGTGGTTATGAGCCAAGAGGCTGCCGAAAAGAAAATAAAAACTATCGGTGGCTACGAACCATTATATCGTATCAAATTAGAAGCAGATTATCTTCGCAAACTTGCCCTCGATGGTGCTAAAATGCGCTATGGCGACCCTGTGCCTGATGACACAATGGAACGCATTGTATTTGAGCTACATATCATGAAAACTATGGGTTTCCCTGGTTATTTCTTGATTGTGCAAGACTTCATATCTGCGGCTCGTAGCATGGGTGTATCAGTTGGTCCAGGTCGTGGTTCTGCTGCAGGTTCGGTAGTAGCCTATTGCTTGAAAATCACTGATATCGACCCTTTGAAATACGACTTACTATTTGAACGTTTCTTGTACCCCGACCGTATCTCTTTGCCCGATATCGATATCGACTTCGACGATGATGGTCGTGGCGAGGTATTACGCTGGGTGACAGAAAAATATGGTAAAGAAAAGGTTGCCCATATCATTACTTATGGCACAATGGCTACTAAATCATCCATCAAAGACGTCGGCCGAGTGCAAAACGTCCCTCTACCTGATGTAAACCGCTTAACGAGTCTTATTCCTGACAAATTTGGTGATGATAAAGCCGACCCAAAAACAGGTAAAGTGCCTAAGGTAAACATCAAAAACTGCTTGAAATATGTGCCAGAATTAGCTGAGGCTCGTAACGGAGAAGACCGCAATCTTGCTGATACACTGAAATATGCCGAAATGCTTGAAGGTACTGTACGCCAGACTGGTGTGCATGCTTGCGGTGTGATTATTGGAGCAGATGACTTAAAGAAATTTGCCCCACTCTCTACTGCTCAGGACAAGGATACTAACGAGGATATGCTCGTTACTCAATACGAAGGTTCGGTCATTGAGTCGGTTGGCTTGATTAAAATGGACTTCTTAGGATTAAAGACTTTATCTATCATAAAAGAGGCTCTCAGAAACATCAAAAAATCAAAAGGTATCGATATTGATATTGACAAAATACCTATCGACGATGCCGAGACATATAAATTGTATAGCGAAGGTCGCACAGTTGGTACGTTCCAATTCGAGTCTCCTGGTATGCAAAAATACTTAAAAGAGTTGCAACCTTCTGTATTCGAAGACCTTATTGCAATGAATGCGTTGTATCGTCCAGGACCGATGGACTATATACCTCAGTTTATTGCTCGTAAACATGGTCGCGAGCCTATTGAATACGACTTGGATTGTATGGAGATGTATCTCAAAGATACATACGGTATTACGGTTTATCAAGAGCAGGTGATGCTTCTATCACGATTACTTGCTAACTTCACTCGTGGTGAATCTGATGCTTTGCGTAAGGCGATGGGTAAGAAGTTGCGTGACAAACTTGACCAAATGAAACCTCAATTCATTAGTCAAGGGCAAGCTAATGGTCACGACCCTGTGAAACTTGAGAAGATTTGGGCCGACTGGGAGAAATTTGCCTCATACGCATTCAACAAATCGCATGCTACTTGCTACTCGTGGGTGTCGTATCAAACAGCCTACCTCAAAGCTCACTACCCTGCCGAATTTATGGCAGCCAACTTGACTCGTAACAAAGACAACATCTCGGACGTAACCAAATTTATGGACGAGTGTAAAAATATGGGCTTATTGGTCAAAGGTCCAGATGTCAATGAATCGGAATTGAACTTCACTGTAAATCAAAAAGGCGAAATCCGTTTTGGACTTGGTGGTGTAAAAGGCGTAGGCGAAGGAGCTGTAGAAAGTATTGTTAATGAGCGCACTAAAAATGGATTTTTCAAATCTATATTCGATTTTTTAGAACGTGTCAACCTCTCTGCTTGTAATAAGAAAACTATTGAATCATTGGCATTATCAGGGGCATTTGATTGTTTCGAAGATGTCAGTCGCGAACAATATTTTACTGAGAATGCAAAAGGAGAGGCGATGTTGGATGTACTAATTAGATATGGTAATCGTTATCAACAAGATAGACAAATGAATACCAATTCATTGTTTGGAGGATTAGATGATGTATCACTTGAAATACCACGTCCAGAAATACCAAAAACAGAAACTTGGTCTTCTCTAGAAAAATTAAGCAAGGAAAAAGATTATGTAGGCATTTTCTTATCTTCTCACCCTCTCGATCAATATAGAGTGCCTATTCAATTTGCTTGCGAGAATCTTAATAAAATCGATGATATGAAAAAAAATCGCGATTGTAAGACTTTCACTGTTGCTGGTATCGTAACTGCTTGTCGCGAAGGTATGACTAAAAAAAGCACTCCTTACGGAATACTTACACTACAAGACTATACAGGAAGCTACGAATTCCCTCTATTTGGTAACAATTATGCACAATATCGAAACTATTTAAAAGAAAACCTCTTTATTGCTATTATTGTAAAAACTCAAGAACGTGGCTCAGATTGGAAATATGCTCCTAAAAACTATAACAACGAACCTCGTGAAATAGAAGCCAAAATATTAAAAATGGAACTACTCGAAAATGTAGCTACCAAATTACTACGTAAACTCACTATTTCACTACAATTAGGACGTATTACAAGCGACCTCACTCAACGTATTTTATACCTTTGCGAAAACAATGTTGGAGAAACCGAACTATTTCTCGAAATACACGACCCGGAAGTACGCGGAAACATAAAACTACGCTCACGCAAAGTGCATATAAATCCTACAAATAAAGTAATCAACGAATTAGAAGAATTACAACATAGTGGCTCTATCAAATTCTGGATTAATGACAATGTAAATTGGAATCACAAATCTATTGAAGATGCTGAAGATACTAATGAAATAAAAAACGAATAGCATATTTAACAAAAATTAAGAAATAAAATACCTATTTTTTAAATTAAAATCATTAACTTTGCATAATTAAACGCTAATACTAATAAATTAATAACTAATAACTAAAATTATGGCATTACACATTACAGACGCTAACTTCAAAGAAGTTTTAGCTAACAACGCAGTAGTTGTAGTAGATTTTGGTGCTGCTTGGTGCGGTCCATGTAAATCACTTCAACCAGTTATCGACAAAATTGCAACAGCTTACGAAGGCCGTGCTGCAGTAGGTAAAATTGATATCGAAGAATCACCTGAAACAACTGAAGAATTTGCAATCCGTTCAGTTCCAACAATCCTTTTCTTCAAAAACGGAGAAATGGTTCCAGGTAAAAAAATCGTTGGTGCTACATCTGAAGCAAAAATCACTGCTATCATTGACGAAATTCTTTAATCGTACAAATAAAAAGAGAGACTACATCCAAATAAATACAGATGTAGTCTCTCTCTTTTTTATATTACAATTATATCGTTGGCAAACTCATGCCATTTATCTTTCGATATAGATCAAGTGCATAAATATCAGTCATTCCGCTTATATAATCCAATATGCTTTGCACTTTCTCATAATCGCTCTCTGCCGCCACATTATATTGTTGCGGTATCCGACTGAGAAATTGTTTCGAATATGCCTTCTCTGGCTCGAACACTGCTTTCATCAATATATCGAGCAATTCACTAATAATCTTATAACCAGCCAATTCTATATCAAGTACCATTTGCGCACGATATATTTTCTTCACCGACACTTTCGAACTATGCTTGTATGCCTCACGCAATTCTTCTGGCAAATGGTCAATCAATGCCCCTTGAAATTCACCTTTTAATATAACCGCCTCGTTATCAACAAACACCTTACTTACCCCATCTATCAACACTCCTACCACCGAACTACGCAAATAAGAAATCTGTTCATTTTCATCCGACACTATCTTGAATACTTCATTCTCTGCACGCTCTCTACGTCGCAAAGGCAAATATCTCATCAACAAGTCTTTGGTCTCATCAAATGTCAACAAACGCAATTTATACGCATCCTCTATATCCATCATCTGATAACAAATATCATCGGCTGCTTCAACCAAATAGACCAACGGATAACGTGCATATCTGTCGGCATTCAACGGATTACGAATTATGCCCAAATCCTCTGCAATACGCTCATACGAAGCTACTTCCGACTGAAAAAATCCAAATTTCTGCTTCTTTTTATCAGCGAATCTCGACTCATACGGATATTTCACAATCGACGCCAATGTAGGATATGTCAACACAAATCCTCCCTCACGACGACCCTCAAACTGATGCGTCAATATACGAAAAGCGTTAGCATTCCCCTCAAACGTAGTCAAATCAGCCCATTGAGCCTCACTAATATTCAATTTATCACGATACTCTACCCCTTTACCTTCCGAAAAGAAAGTACCAATTGCATTCTCACCCGAATGTCCAAACGGTGGATTTCCCAAATCGTGAGCCAAACATGCTGCCGCAACAATAGCACCTATTTCGCTCAATTCTGATGCCAATTCTGGATATTTAACCGACAATTCTCGTCCTACATTATTACCTATCGAACGCCCCACACACGACACTTCAAGACTATGTGTCAATCTATTATGTACAAACACACTTCCTGGCAACGGGAACACTTGCGTCTTATTTTGCAAACGGCGAAACGCAGGAGAAAATATCAATCTATCATAATCACGCTGAAACTCTGTGCGCCCATCATGATTGCCCTGGTAGTAATTCTCCATTCCAAATCGCTTGGTTGTTATCAATTTATTCCATTTCATATTTTTATTTTTAACGCAAATTCCCATTAATTAATCATAAATAAAAAAATTTAATGGTAAATTTACGATAATTTACGTTTATAAAAAATTATGTTCTTTTGTGCTTCTGTCTTTTAATTCAAACTAAACAATCGTCTTTCTGCTGCATACAACAAATATCCTCGCGCATTATATCCCATATCACCGATAAGTCGCACATAACGACCTACTTGGCGAGAATATCGCTGATGCAATTCTTCATTATATTCTCCAAATTTATAATCTACTACTACCACCTCTCTCATCTCCTCGTTTATCATCACTCTGTCAGGTCGATAGGCACGCCCATTGCCATCAAATATCTCTGCCTCATTCATCACCTTCCATTCCGAATCAAACAACTCCGCCACACCCTCTATTGCCAATATCGCCTCCACCTCACTACGCAAACCAACAACATCTTCCCCCTCTCTCTCAATCGACTCTATCGCACTATCCACATCATCCACCACAACTATTCGCTCAAATAATCGATGCATCACAACCCCATACCGACGCACATCTTCCGAATCTTCCGAATAAGTGTATCTCAATTCCAACCGCTTAGCCACCAACTCCTCTGATGGTAATTGAGAATTGAGAATTGAGAATTGAGAGTTTTCTACTCCCTCCTCCCTATTCCCTGTTCCCTGTTCCTTATTTCCTACTTCATACACCTCATACATTGCCAACACGCTCTTCATCACATCCAAAACAGCCACATCATTTATCTCATCTGCAGTCTTTTTCATATCTTTGGCATCTGGATATGCGCAATGCAAATACAATTGTCGCGACGCACGTGTTGTGGCTACATACAATTCATTCATCACATCAAGCACCGACGCCATAAATTCACCAACTACATCATCCTCAAACTCACTATTTAACAGTTTTTTCGAACTCTTTGTATTTATCGGTATCACTCCTATTTCATCTACAAATAAGTGATTTTTACGTCTCTTATCGCTCGTTGCCACCAATTGTATATTGTCATGACTCGACAATCCGAATTTCCAATTCATAAACGGAATAAACACGACATCAAACTCCAATCCTTTCGATTTATGAATTGTGATAATTCTCACTGCTTTACCTCCTTCTGGCATCGCTACAAATGTTTTCTTTCCCTGTTGTTCCCAATATTCCAACAACGAACGGATATCCAACGTGCCGTCGATGGCATACGTCTGCACTTTGTCCAAAAACGATTGCAAATATATGCCATGCACTCCGCCATCTACACTATCCAACTTAAATATATCTACCAACAACTCAATCATTTGCATCAACGCCAAGTGTTTCACTCTCACAAATCTCTTCGCCACCTCTTCATCGCCAAACACTCCTCTTTCCCATTCTGCATAATCCCCACCACTATACGACATCAACCCAAAGTCCTCTGCTCCAACTTTTCTACCCAAACACACTTCTCTATGCAATGACACTACGTTGGCTCTATACAACTGCTCATGTGGTTGCATCAAATATTCCATCACCGCAACAACAAATCTCACTGCCACATCATCTGCCACACACAATGCCTCTGACGAATAAAATGGTATCCCCTCTGCCCTCAATCTCTCTGCCACCACCTGCGCCTCTCTATTCTTGCGCACAAGCACTGCCATATCGCCATACTCACCCAACTCACGCATCTGCTCTACCATCCTATTCAAACTCTTCACTTCCCACTTCAACTCTTTATCCTCTTTATCATCCTCAAAATATTCCACTCTCACATATCCCTTCGGCGCATCCTTTTTACCCACTTCTTGCTCACTACCTGCATAAATCCCCTGCAAATAATCTTCCTTTATCACCCCCTGCTCTTTTAACTGCGCATCCACCAATTTAGGCATCTCGGCATACAACTGATTGTTAAACTCTATCACCTCTCGTGCGCTCCTAAAATTCTTCTCCAACGGCTCATATTTCACCGCATTACCAAACTCCGTCTTTATCCCCTCATGCAAAATCCGCCAATCGCCATTACGCCAACGATATATACTCTGTTTCACATCCCCCACAATCATCGACTCATTGCCCTGTGCCACAGTCTCTTTCAACAATGGCACAAAGTTCTCCCATTGCAATCGCGACGTATCCTGAAACTCATCTATCATGAAATGGTCGGTTCTCACACCAACCTTTTCATATATAAACGGCGTATCCGAATTATCTATAATCTTATTTATAAAATCCGAAGTCGACGAAATAATCAAACAATCTCTCTCCCTACAAATCTCCATCACATGCTCATCTATCTCATTCAAAATTCCCAATATATAAAGGTACGAATTCACAACCTTCGCTGTCTGCCACTCTCTGAATCTCTCGCCATCCTTATTGCACAAATCTATCACTATCAGCCTTGCACACTCATGCAATCTACTCACAACAGACTGTAATGCAACATCTTTCTTATACACCCCCTTACACCACATCGCCACATCATCACTCACCGCACCTTTCGAAAATGTAGCACTAACCTCAAACTTATTCTTCTTCAAATGCTCATAACTGAAATAACTAATCTGATTCTTCACAAACACATCCTCATATTTAGCCACACCACTCAACACCCTCTGAGCCTCACCACACACCGCCTTCAAATCATCATCAAACTTCTTGATAATCTCACGAATATGACCCCTATACTCCTTCAATCGCTTCAAATCAAACCCAAACTTCTCTTTTTGCGACAAATAATCTTCCGTCAAAATCAACTTCGCCAACTCCAATATCTCACCCCTCGGATTCCACGACCTATCCTCCTGCACCCTCTCACTCGCAAACTCAGTCAACCACTCCAACAACTGACCATTTCCATCATCACCCAACGCCGCCAACATATTATCCACCGCCATCTCCAACACCCTATCCGTATCCAACTCCACCTGATACTGATTATTCAAATTCAACTCCCTCGCAAACGAACGCACCACCTGCTGAAAAAAACCATCAATCGTCGATACTCTAAAATGCGTATAATCCTGCAAAATATCAGTCAACAACGCCATCGCCCTCTGTCCTATCACCTCATCCGTCACACCCTTCAACGCAGGAATATCCTTTCTCAACTTCTCTACATAATCCACCTTCTCCCCATGCGCCAACTCATACAACGCCATCACAATCCTCTCCTTCATCTCCGCTGTTGACTTATTCGTAAACGTAACAGCCAACACCCTCCTATGCAAATTCAACCCCAAAAATTGCACACCCCTCATATTCTCCCCCTGTCTTAAGGGGAGTGGCCGTAGGCCAAGGGGGTTAATGACTATTGACTGTTGACTGTTGACTGTTGACTGTTGACTTTCCACATCTCGTGTCTCGTGTCTCGTGTCTTGTATCTCACCCAATTGTGTCCCAAACAAATACCTAATATACTCATACACCAACGTATAAGTCTTACCCGAACCAGCCGAAGCCCTATATACCTTTATTGACATAACAAATCATTTCTAATAACACACAATAATGGTGCAAACCAAAACAAAATCAAATTTATTTAGATTATGTTGAGACACAACTCATTTTCGCAATTACTTTGCAAAGATACTAAAAATTTCCCAAACCCCAACACCCACAAACACCAAAATTCACCTCACCCCCCAATAGAGACGTAGCCTGCTACGTCTCTTTTTTATATACCATAAAGCAACCAAGACCCAATCCGCCCATCAACCCTATCTAGCCCCATCAATCCACCTAATTCCCCCACACAAAAACCCACTTGCACAAACAAAAAAAAATCACTACCTTTGCACTATAAAAGACTAACCCCAACAAGTCCATCATTCTTCCACCGAAATTAACAATAAGACAATAAAACATGAATAATCGTGTCTTCTTGTCATCCTGTCTAAAAAAAGTGGAGACGCTCAACCCAAAGCGTCTGTAAATCATAGGGCATGTACTTAAAAAAACAAAATCAACCAACAAAAACAATTCAAGTGCATACAAACTTAATTATCCCATAAATTTAATATGTACTTCTGTTAAAAATAAAAACTAATAATACAATGAAAAAAGCAGACATCATCTTCATCCTCTGTGCCATAGTATTCTTGGCACCATTCTTCATCTTCAACTCTGTATACGAAGCATTCCTTTGGGCAACAGCCAACTACCCATTCGTAATGAGTTTCCTCAAATTCGGCATCCTCTCAACCGCAGGCGAATGCATCGGACTCCGCATCAAAACTGGCTCATACAACGCACCAGGTTTCGGCGTACTCCCTCGTGGCATCACATGGGGCTTCCTCGGTATGCTCATTTCAGCAGCCATGACAATATTCTCAACTGGCGTACCTAACGTACTCAACACCATCGGCATAACTCCAGCCGACACAACCTACGCTGAACTCATCCGCCAAAGCATCTTCACATCAGCGTCATGGTACCACTTCCTCGCAGCATTCATGATATCTACATTCATGAACTGCATCTTCGCCCCAGTATTCATGGTACTCCACAAAGTCAGCGACACACACATCATGAACAACGGCGGCACACTCCGTGGCTACTTCTCTAAACTCCACTTCCAACAAATATTCGTGAATCTCGATTGGGCAACCATCTGGGGCTTCCTTTTCAAAAAAACAATCCCACTCTTCTGGATTCCAGCCCACACCATCACATTCATGCTCCCACCTGAATACCGCGTACTCTTTGCAGCCCTCCTCGGCGTAATGCTCGGCGTATTCATGTCACTCGCCACCCGCAAAAAATAATTTACTAAAATAAAAAGACAGAAGAACAGAAAAACATAAAAATTTTGTTATTATGTTATTATCGTCTTCTAAAAATAAATTCATGTTTTCCTGTCTTCATATCTTAAAAAAATATGATTCAATTCAACAACACATATTTCAACTACGACGGAAAGCCACTAATAAGTGGCTTTTCTGCTCATATCAAGCCTGGCGAAAAAGTAGTCTTCTACGGACCCTCTGGCTCTGGCAAATCAACCCTCGTCCACGCAATACTCGGATTCGTACAACCCGAACAAGGCGAAATCAGCATCAACAACCTACCCCTCTCAGCTGACACAATCAACGAAATCCGCCAGCTCACCTCGTGGTTACCACAAGACATCTCCTTGCCTTACAACACAATACGCGAGATGATACACGCCCCATTCGAATTCAAAGCCAATCATTCTCACAAACCCACCGACCAAACCATACTCGCCGAATTCGACAAACTCGGACTCGAACACAGCCTCCTCGATAAAGGCATCAGCGAAATATCAATCGGACAAAAACAACGCATCCTGCTCCTTACCACCGTCCTCCTTCGCCGTCCAATACTCCTACTCGACGAGCCCACCTCAGCCCTCGATGCCCAATCCGTCGACCTCGTCATCAACTATCTCCGCTCCCTCACCGACACCACAATCATAGCCATATCACACGACCAAAAACTAATCAACTCCCTCGACACCAAAATAAAAATCGGATAAATTCTTTTAGATAAAAAGACAGAAGAACAAAAAAACATAAAAATTATGTTATTATGTTATTATCGTCTTCTAAATAAAAATCATGTTTTCCTATCTTCATGTCTTAAAAAAAAAAATTAAACCATGGACATTTCATTCACCTCACTACTATGGGGATTTCTACTTTTAATAATTCCCTCATACTTCCTCTATCACTACCGCACAGGTCTAGTGAAAGACACCCTCATTGCCGCCCTACGCATGACCCTCCAACTATTCCTCATCGGCTTCTACCTCAAATATATGTTCGAACTGAACCTTTGGTGGCTCAACGTCTTATGGGTTATCATCATGGCTGGCGTAGCATCACAAACCATCATCAAGCGCACCAACCTCTCGCTCCGACAAATGTTCCTCCCTATCACCGTGGCACTCGTATGCTCAGTAGCCATCATCGACGCCTATTTCATGGGACTCATCGTCCGCCAAGACAACCTCTTCGAAACCCGTTACTTCATCCCCGTCAGCGGAATGATACTCGGCAACATGCTATCTGCCAACGTAATAGCTATGAACACCTACTATGGTGCTCTCCGCCGCGAACGCACCAACTATCTCTACCACCTCGCCAACGGAGCCACGGCCCACGAAGCCCGCTCACCTTTCATGCGCGACGCCCTCATCAAATCTTTCAACCCCACAATCGCCTCAATGGCAGTAATGGGCCTCATCGCTCTACCCGGCACAATGACAGGTCAAATCCTCGGCGGCTCCGACCCCGACGTAGCAATCAAATACCAAATCATGCTCATGATATCAATCTTCGCCTCATCCCTCATCTCAGTCCTCCTAACCCTCACCCTCACCCGCCACAAAATCTTCAACAAGTACCAAATGCCACAAAAATAATCATTGGTATCCGGTAAAAATATTATAATGAAAAAAAAATTTAGGGCTGATTCTCGTAAAAAAATCAGCCCTAATTTTTTTTATTATAATATTTTTTGTCAGACAGTAATAAAATTATTCACTTAAAGTATCGCTTTTATTTCGGCAGCTACTTTAGCAGGAGTGAAACCAAGTTTTTCATCAAGCACTGTATATGGTGCTGAGAAACCGAATGATTCGAGACCAAACACTTTGCCATTCTCACCAACCAAGCCCATAAGATTTACAGGCAAACCAGCTGTCAAACCAAAACGTTTAACGCCGCATGGCAATACTTCTTGTTGATATTCTGCTGATTGTGAACGGAACAAGCCTTCTGATGGAACAGAAACAATACGCAAGCGCACACCTTCTGCGCGTAATAATTCTGCTGCCTCAGCCAATGTTGATACCTCTGAACCTGAAGCCAATAACACTACTTGTGGATTTTCGTCAGATGAAACAACATATGCACCTTTTTCTGCACCATGAGCTTCGCACAAACGACACTCTTTAGCAGGAAGGTCTTTGATATTTTGGCGTGAAAGAATCATAGCTGTTGGTGTCAACATATTGTTCATCATCATTTTGTATGCCACTGTTGTTTCGTGAACATCAGCAGGACGCAATACGAGTACAGAGTTACGACCGCTATGGTTTTTCAATTTTTCCATCAAGCGGATTTGAGCCTCTTGCTCAACTGGTTCGTGAGTAGGACCATCTTCACCTACACGGAACGCATCGTGGCTCCAAATAAATTTAACAGGCAATTCCATAAGTGCAGCCATACGCACTGCAGGTTTCATATAGTCTGAGAATACGAAGAATGTACCGCAAGCAGCCAACACACCACCGTGCAATGCCATACCAAGACACAAGCAAGCCATAGTCAATTCAGCCACACCTGCTTGAAGGAATGCACCTGAGAAGTCGTCTTTAGTAATAGCATGTGTATGTTTCAAGAATCCGTCTGTCTTATCAGAGTTAGACAAGTCTGCTGATGAAACAATCATATTTTCAACTTGCTGAGCAATAACACCCAAACATGCAGCCGAAGCAGCACGAGTAGCTTGATTTGCTTTTTGCTCAAAGCCTGTCCAATCGATTTCAGGAGCTACGCCAGAGAACCATTTTTCCAATTTAGCAGCTTTTTCTGGGTTAGCTTTTGCCCACTCTGCTTTAGCAGCATAACGTTCTGCCACAATACCTTTCAACTCTTCACGACGACGAGCATAAATCTCTTTTGTCTCTTCAAACAACACAAATGGATTTTCAACATCACCACCAAGGTTTTTCACTGTATTGATATAAGCATCACCACCAAGAGGAGCACCGTGTGTAGCACAGTTGCGCTCATAGCTCGAACCATCAGCTTTCAATGCACCTTTACCCATCACAGTTTTACCAATAATCAATGTAGGACGTGATTTTTCAGCTTGCGCTTTATTCAATGCCTCACGAATTTGAGCAGCATCGTTACCATTGATTTCGAGCACATACCAACCCCAAGCCTCATATTTTTTAGCCACATCTTCGCTCGACACCTCATCGCACATAGTCGACAATTGCACGTCGTTCGAATCGTAGAACATAATCAAATTGTCCAATCCCAAGTGACCTGCTGTACGACCTGCACCTTGCGAAATCTCTTCTTGAATACCACCATCCGAAATAAACGCATAGATAGTTTGATTCATCACATCCCCAAGACGAGCTTTCAAGAATTTAGCAGCAATAGCAGCACCAACAGCAAATGTATGACCTTGACCAAGAGGACCTGATGTATTTTCCACACCATGCATTACGTCAACCTCTGGGTGACCAGGAGTGATGCTACCCCATTGACGGAATTGTTTCAAATCATCCATTGTATAATAGCCAGCACAAGCCAACACCGAGTAAAGCATAGGCGACATGTGACCTGGATCCAAGAAGAAACGGTCGCGACCCTCCCAACGAGGATTTTCTGGATCATACACCAAATATTCAGAGAAAAGCACATTAGCAAAATCCGCTCCACCCATAGCACCGCCTGGGTGACCTGATTTAGCTTTTTCTACCATTGATGCAGCAAGAATACGAATATTATCTGCCGCACGATTGAGTTGTTCGATTGTGTTCATATCTTTAGTTATTATTAGTGAGCTATTTATAAATAAAATATGTAAAATATCAATCCAACTGCAAAGTTAAATAAATAAATTCATAAAAACCAATTTTTTTAAATAAAAAAAGAGAGTTTGTATAAATTTTAACAAACTCTCTTCTTTATCTTTATCAGAACTTATCTACCATGCGTTGATAACTCTTATAACGCCATTTTGCGTTGTCTTCGGCTGCTTGGAAGAGTTCTTCTGCCTCAGCTGGATATTGTTTCATTACTGAAGCATAACGAACTTCGCCTTTCAAGAAGTTTTTGAAGTTGTCCCAATTTGGCTCTTTGCTATCGAGTGTAAATGGATTTTTGCCCTCTTCTTCAAGTTGTGGATTGTAACGCCACAAATGCCAGTTACCGCATGCTACAGCTGCTTCTTCTTCAGCTTGTGCTTTACCCATACCTGCTTTCAAACCATGGTTGATACATGGAGCGTAAGCAATAATGAGAGATGGACCTGGATAAGCTTCGGCTTCGCAGATAGCTTTGGGGCATTGTGCTTGGTCGGCACCCAGAGCTACTTGTGCAACATATACATAACCATAAGTAGGAGCAATCATACCAAGGTCTTTTTTGCGTACGCGTTTACCTGCAGCAGCAAATTTAGCGATAGCACCAACAGGAGTTGATTTAGATGCTTGACCACCTGTGTTAGAATATACCTCAGTGTCGAGAACGAGGATGTTAACATC